>JAUXAH010000006.1 GCA_030614945.1 Phycisphaerae bacterium | reverse complement strand
CGTTTTTGTGTTGACATCGATGTCGCTTTGCCGATAGATGATATCAACCGAATGTCGTTAAGCCAGAAAGGACCAAAAATCATGACCAAGCAAGAAAAAATCAGGGCCGGACGTGAGATACTCTACAACGCTAGAATATGCCTGGACGCCAATGACCACAAAGGCTACGCGAAGCACATGTCGTCCATGCGAGACCTTCTCGTCGAGGACCTCGCCGACCCAACGCCAAAACCACCAACCAGAAAGGACCAAAAATCATGAATAAATACGAACTAATCGACACCGCCAGGGGAGGGCTGAACTCAGCTGAGCGAGCTATCAACGCCGAGGACCATACAGACTACACAAAGCACATGTCCACCGTGCTCGACCTCCTACTCGAGGAGCTCATCGGCGGCCCCCCTGCAGCACAGACCACACCGAGCGAATCCTTCAGCCCGGAAAAGGTCCTCACTGAAATCGCAAACGCGATCAAACACCGAACCATTTCCACCACCCACCGCTGGAAAATCATTTACTACCACACCCGACTAACCTGTGTACCCACAACCTTCGATGTCCCCGACAAGATAGTCCTGCACGAATTCACCGAGAACATGGTCAACAAAGGTTTCAGCGTCACGTACTGGAACCAACTCAAAACCAATGTCATCAAACTTCACGAGGAGCTCAAATCATGAAAACTCAACTCAAAACACTTACCCCCCAGGAGTGTAGCCAGCTGCTAAGGTGCCTTCAACAGCCAAAGAGCAGCCATGTCCCCCCACGCGTGTACCATCGCAACTACACGATGGCACTGTTAATGCTCGATGCCGGGTTGCGCGTCGGCGAACTGATCCAGCTGAGGCAAGACCAGCTATGGTACATCAACGGCCCAGTCGGTTCCCTCGTCGTAGAGAAACTGCAGGCAAAAAACAACCGCGAACGCACCATCCCCGTCACCTCGCGACTACACGACGCCATCGAGCGTATGCACCGCGATTGGTGGATCAAGCATAGCGATTTCGCAACCCCGTACGCCTTTTACCGAAGCAACTGTAAATACCCACTGACCACACGTCAGGTCCAGCGAATTATCAAAGCTACAGGAGCTGATGCGATCGGTCGGGAGATTCACCCGCACATTTTGCGTCACACGTTCGCTACCAGGCTGATGCGAATAACCTCGATGCCTGTAGTTCAGGGGCTGCTCGGACACAGCAACCTCGCCAGCACACAAATCTACACCCACCCGAACAACGCAGACCTGCAGGAAGCTATTGACTCGCTGAACGAAAAAAGCTAAAATCAGGGTGCTTTGGGATTCGTGGGCATGGCCAAACGACGTAAAAAACACCGATTGCCGTACTGGGTTCGCAGCCAGGAGTTTCGGCTGCTAAACAACTCAGAGAAAGACTTCCTGGGATACCTGTACTCATTCGGACCGGACACATGCTGGCTATGGAACTGGCGGCTTGAAAAAAAGTTTCATCGATGCAGGCGGACCGTCCAATACTGGCTTGCAAAACTCAAGGACCTCGGATTCATCTGGATCGAAAAACCGTACGGCCCCGAGCGCAAAATCCACGCTCGAGTACTTCCCTCCCCTGAGCATTGGGTAAAACTGATCGGGACCCTCGCACTCGCAAAAAAAACCTGCAAACGCAGACGCCCGGGTAGAGCTCGTCGAGGCTTCCCACCACCTATCCGAGACTGGCACAGCGAGGCCTCCATCGACCAGGCCAGAGGTGCCATAATCAGCGAGCTGGTCCATCGCGGAGAGGCCTTCGAGACCGCTGAGAAAGTCGCTGACCAGGTCATCAAAAAAAGCCTCGAGAAACAGCAGAAAAAAAAGGGCTCGTGGGGTGCAAAAAATTGCACCCATAAACTTATTACGTTAGAAAGACACTAACGTACAGGAAAAGTTGAATTTTGAGCCTGTCGAAGTAAAACTTCGACCCCCTCAAAAAGTTGTTTTTGCCTGACGGCTTTTCGGTTCTGGGGGGGAGGGAATCGAGCAGCTCGCAGCGAGTTGCCAGAGAGGACCAGAAACATGGGACAACGTATGCCAGATGAGCCAATCGAATACGGTGATGACTGCCTACTTGGATGGGCAGCCGGCGAAACTCCAAAGTACCTCTACGTCCGATTCATAAACATCATCCCTTGTCCCGGCGGCCCCGAACTGCCTCCGAACGATCGTGTTTTCAAATTAACCCAAGATCCCGTTCTCCCTTGCGGCTTCTTCTACCTCGAACCACCCTGGGAAATCGAGTTCGTTGTCCTCGAGGATCCACTACAAATTTGGTTCGTGCTCTACGAAACAACCTCCGGTGACATCTACTTCATCGACACGCCGCTCGGAGCCCCGGATGAAAAGCACACCTACGAAAACCTCAACGCCGCATGTACTCCCGATATCGGCGGTGCCGGTGGAATCGCGGCGGTCACCTGGATCCCTCAAGTCACCACCCTGCTCGAAGCCATCAACCTAGTAAAATCAGACGATCTGTTCATGGAACTATTTCCGCTCGAAAACAATCAGTTCGTCTACAAGTTCTGCCGAATCCGCGAATCAACCAACATCAAAATACTGTACGAACCAGACTAGATCAGGGTGTCCCCTGGTACCAATCCGATCCGTTTAACGCAACACAGCCCATCCTCGTAAACTTTTTTCACAGATTCCAGCCTTTTTTCTTGACTCCACTCAAAAAACCTCATACAATGCAATCAGAGAGGTGCAATTTAAAGCGAATTTGAATTGCCAAAAAGACGAACCCTGTTTTTTGAGGAAAGGAGCAAATCATGAACCACAAGTTCAATCCAAAGCTCTTCCAGTCGATGGAAGTGCTCCGAACCATGACTGTGCGATTCGCACTCGTTAAGTATGGAGGTGGAGTTGTTCAGATGTCCGGCTCAATAGCCGGCTCTGTCTTCGCCAGGAACAAGTCCGGAAACTACATCCGTCCCCGGACCAAACCCGTCAACCCAAACAGCTCACGACAGGAATTCATCCGTGCTGTCGTCAGTCACCTCGCCGAGCACTGGCACGCGGATATGACCGCTGTCCAGCGCGGACTCTGGGAAACCTACGCCGCTGCAGTCGCAATGAAGAACAAGCTCGGAGAAACCATTCACCTGTCCGGCTTCAACCACTTCATCAGGTCAAACTGTCCACAGAGGATGCTCACAGAAGCTATCAAAGAGGCAGCCCCCACCACCTTGAGTCTTATGGAAAAAGACGAGACTACCTTGTGCAGCGAAGAAGACATCGCAGCCCAGACGTTCACCTTTACCTTCGACAATACTAACTGGGGAGTCAACCCTGACGACAAGTATTGGCTCTGTTTCTATCAGGGACAACCGCAACTGGCCAGTCGTCAGACCTTCCACGGTCCCTGGAGATTCATGTCTGCAGCCGGCACCGTTGCAGGTAACCTCGGGACCCAAACGCTGCCTGCAGAGTTCACATTCGCCGAGGGTCAAAAGGTCTGGTTCCAGGCCAGAATGATTTCATTCTCCGGCAGACTGTCCGAAATCTGGACCCTGAGCCCCAGGACAATCGTAGCCGACCCGTAGGCCCGAACCGAGGAGACAAAGTTCGGGCCGATGGTGGTGACTGACGGATTACATAAAGTCACGGGGACACTGGACCCCGACGCAACTGGTGACTACTTGCCGGGTGGAACTCACAACGGCAAAACTTACTACGTACGTGATGACGGAGTGTACAAGATTTGGTGGCAGATACCGGTTGCCTGGATAATTAGCCTCGACCTTGATACTATGCTTCCCGGATTCTGGACCCGAGTAGACCCCGACATCGAGGGTGACTATGTCCCTCAAGCCCCCTGGACCGGAACCCCGACAGTTACCGAAATCTAGAGGTAGTGACATGACTGTATGGCGTCCATGGCCCTACGCAGCAACAGCTATCGTCCAGCACACATGGGCACCAGTCGAAGTCATTGTCTGGGTAATCTTCCGCTACCCAATGGACCAAACCGTCAAACCAGCAAACGCCAAATGGAAGCTTGTCATCGACGGTGCCCCAACAACAGCATCAACCTCCACGTGGATAGACGAGTTCACGCTGAAACTTGTCAAGGCTCCCATCTTCGCACTTCCAACTACCGTCACCCTCGAATACGACGGCCCCGATACAAACCTCCGGACCACGTGGGACAAACAATGGGAACCATGGGGACCGATTCTGTCCTATCGAGCAATGGGGTCCCCGTTCTCAGGAACAAAGACTCACTCCGCGGTAGGACCAACCAACAACGTGGACGTCGCAGACATCGGGATCCTCTTTCTCGACTGTTCAGCCAACGATGTCACCATCGGCGGATTCATCGGAGGCACCCTCGGCCAACATCTTCACATCAGCCGGCTATGTGCAGCTGCAAACGACGCCACCCTCGAGCATAACGAGGGCACCGGCAACCAGGATATTTTTCTTCACGCCGGCGGAGATGAAACCTTGACAGGAGAGTATGGGGGATGGACACTGGTATGCAACGGCTCAAACTGGTATGATGTGAGCCACGCTAAACACGTTTAAGCAAAAACAGAAAGAGGTAGTGACATGAACAATTGGATCATAGCTCTAATCCGCAAAATCCTGCAGTCCGCATCTGGACCACTCAGAAAAGCCCTGGTCGACTTCGCGGTCAGCTTCCGGGCACAGTCCAGAGAAACATCCAACCCCTGGGACGATATCCTTGCGGACCTCATCTGCTGGATCCTGCAGGTCAAATAAGGTCAAGCCCGCATGGATGGTGTTGAATACCGCATTGCCCGCGAAGCTGACTTGCCCGCGATAACGGCCTTCGTCGATTTCTGGCTGGCAGGGCGGGGCCTGGCTGACCACGTCCCCGGCTCCGCCCACGATTACTTCGTCCCTGCAGGACGTCACCTCAAATATGTCACCAAGTACACCACGGTAATCGCCCTGATCGAAAACTGCATCATCGGCTGGTCCGTCAAAACTCACCTCGGGGTCCTGATCCATCTCCTGGTTGCCGGCACCTTCAGACACCGGGGAATCGGAAGCGAGCTTCTTCGTCTCCAAGACCCCGGTACCATTCGCTCAAAAATGGATCAGGATGCCGGTAACCCTGCAGAGTTCTACGCGGACCGCGGCTACACCAAACTGTCTGGACCAGCCAAAGGCAAAAAGCACAACATCGAACTGTACTCAAAACAAAGGTAGGTTCACCATGGCAATGGTCAAGCTCGATAGCATGATCGAAGAAATCAACGGCAGGTCCGGGGGGGACGTCTGGCGCAGAGACCAATGCGGACAGCACGTCCAAAAGCAGCCACGGAAGCAGAGCAACCAACCAACGCCCACGCAAAAAAAAAGACGCAGGGCCTGGCAGTCCCTCATGACAATCGTCAGACGCTGCTTCAGCCCCGAGGTTGCCGCCTACTGGCAGGACTACGCAAACCAGCACACCCGCAAAAACAAGAAAGGCGAAACCATCACGCTGACCTGGTGGAACATGTTCATCAGCTTCAACATCAACAAAGTAGTCGCAGGTGAAGACCCCGATCTCATTCCCCCCGGTTACGAGCTCACAGCAGCCGTCCCTACCTGGTGCGAACAATTCCTCTAACCACCCCGCGGCTTCGCTCCGACGAGCTCACTCCGTGCCCATTCTCGCGAAGCCGCGGAAAAAACCAGGTGAAAAACCCGATAAAATTAAACACACATCAAACTTGCATCAAAAGTAAATCAAAAGCGAGAAGAACAACACCACGGCCTAGTCCACAAACCATCGAAGATACACCACGGCCTAATCCACAAACCATCAAACAACAATACCGGCCCAAAACGACTCAGTAGGATCACAAATATCAGCTTATCAGTGAAAGTGTGATAAAAGTATTCTGGCCTAATCCACGAACCATCGAATAGTAACCACGGCCCAATACACGAACCATCGAATAGTAACCACGACCCAACACATGAACCACCGAACAACCACAACCACAGGTGAACTACACCGCATAAAAACTACTACGTCCCCCGATGCCAAAAGTCGAGGCTTCAACACCACACATTCGCAGACACAACAGCAAATGATCCATCAGTAGTAGCCGCCGCCCGGCCTAAAGGCCGTGCGGTAGCGGCTGTACATTCGCAGGCACAACCGCAAAATATCCCTCCCCACCTCTCTTGTTCCCATTCCATCCTAAGGTACTTGTCCCCCCGCCCACCACCCGTGGACGCACATCCGACTTCTAAATATAACGACAACGACAATATACGACTAAACGCTACGCCAAAACACAAACCAACGCATCACGGAGAAAAAAAGACCGGAACCTACAAAAAACGACTCACCACCAAATAAGACAAAACGGGCGGAAAAAACGCCGCCCGTTTGTGGTGGCTCGTACATCGTTTTTTTCCGGTTCCTTTTTCTCAGTTCGCTTTTGGTTGTGTTTTGGCTTCGCTCACGGCCCGCACACGACCGCGTTGGCGAAAGACACGCCAAGGTTCTCGCAGGTCGTATGCGGGCTTGGGAGCTGACGCTCATTCGAAAGTCCCTCTACGCGCCGATACGGTTTGGGTTGCTTAAGGTCAAGAACCGCGGGGATTGGATGGGGACTCGAAAAAAAAAACATAAAGGCCCCCACCCAATCCCCGAAAGGCAATTGGGGGCCCCCAATACCTTTCCCTGCAGGCACGAGCGAGCTGGACCGGCCCCAGCGACTCGCAGACATTCGTGCCTGCAGGGAAGCGAATTGATGGTCGGGGGACGCTGGACGTCCCCCGACCAAGTCTATCTTATTACCGCCGTGCCGGGAAGCTTCCTGGGGTCTCTGCATAACCGGCACGGCGGTTAAGCACTTCTCAAGATGCCGATGCCGTGCAGACGCAAGGACGTGCCAGGCCCCGTAGTGAAATTGGCCTGGCACTTACCTTGCACGGTCCGCACGGCCCGAGCCCGCGGGTAGCCTGCTGGCCCGCGGGCCTCCATCGGGCCTAGTAACCCACCAAAACGCTTTCGCATCTTTGCAGCAGCTACCTCCCGTGTTAGTCGCGTAGACAGCCGTTCAGGGTAGCGATTCTGCAGCCGTAAGGGCACCGCCAATCGATTTCCCGCCGGTCTGGGGTACCAAACCACCCCTGTCAGCTGACTGCAATGTCGCTTTCTACCCAAAATGCGACCTCAATCCCAGTGATCGCCAAAACAATGTCGCAAAATAAATGTCGTTTTTGTGTAGACAACGATGTCGCTTTGCCGATACTACCTGGTGAACGAATGTCGTTAAGCCAGAAAGGAACCAAAATCATGACCAGAGACGAACTAATCGCCCAATGTAACCTCCACCTGGGAGCTGCCAACGGATGCGCTCTCAACAACCAGCACGAACACTACGCCGAGCACATGCAGCTCCTCCTCGACCTCCTCATCGAGGAGCTCGTCGGCTCACCCCCGGAGGCAGCCAGCCGGCCTCCAGGCAAATTCAACCCTGAGGTAATCCTCGCAGACATCGCGATCGCAATCCAACACCGAACAATCTCACACACGCACCGCTGGAAAATCATCCACTACCACGATCGAATCACCTGTGTCCCCGCATACGCTGATGTCCCCTCCCAAATTGTTCTGCACGAATTCACCGAGCGGATGGTCCATCGTGGCTTCACCACGATCTACTGGAACCAGCTCAAAACCAATGTCATCAAACTTTACAAGGAGCTCCACAAATGAAAGCCCAACTCAAAACACTGACCCCCCTCGAATGCAGCCAGCTGCTGAGGTGCCTTCACCAACCGAACAACGGCGATATGCCCGCGCGCGTGTACCATCGAAACTACACGATGGCACTTCTGATGCTCGATGCTGGTCTGCGCGTCGGCGAACTGATCCAACTCCGCCAGGACCAGCTATGGTACATCAACGGCCCGGTCGGATCCCTGACCGTAGAAAAGGACCAGGCAAAAAACAGGAACGAACGCACCGTCCCCGTAACCCTGCGAGTACACGACGCCATCGAACGAATGCAGCGTGATTGGTGGATCAACGTATCAGCCCTCGGAGTACGATACGCATTTTACCGAACAACCTGTGGATGTCCCCTCACCACGCGGCAGGTCCAACGAATCATAAAGTCCGCTGGCCAACAATCGATCGGCCGCGAAATCCACCCTCATATCCTACGCCACACGTTCGCCACCAGGCTAATGTCGAAAACCTCGATGCGCGTGGTCCAGCAGCTGCTTGGACACAGTAACCTCACAAGCACGCAGATATACACCCACCCGAACAACGCGGACCTGCAGGAAGCTATTGACCAGCTGAACGAAAAAAGCTAAAATCAGGGTGCTTTGGGATTCGTGGGTATGGCCAAACAACGCAAAAGACACAGACTACCGTACTGGGTACGCAGCCAGGAGTTCAGGTTACTCAACAATTCCGAGAAAGACTTCCTCGGATACCTGTACTCATTCGGCCCGGACACGTGCTGGCTTTGGAACTGGAGGCTGGCAAAAAAGTTTCACCGTAACAAACGAACCATCCAGCGATGGCTGGCAAAACTCAAAGACCTCGGATTCATTTGGATCGAAAAACCGTACGGCCCCGAGCGCAGACTACACGCCAGGACACTACCATCACCGGAGCATTGGGTAAAGCTAATCGGTACCATGTCACTTGGTAAAAGCCTCCGCCGGCACAAGCGCCATCACAGCTGGAAAAAAACGTCACGAATCGAGGACGCAAAGCGGTCCATCATGAACGAACTCATGCGGCGCGGAGAGACCCTCGAATCAGCAGCAAATATCGTCAGCGTTCTCCTCCAAAAAGAAGCCAAAAAAAAAGGGTTAGTGGGGTGACAAAAATGTCACCCATAAACTTATTAAGAGAGAAAAACACTCTCTTACAGGAAAAGCGGAATTTCGAGCCCCTCGAAGTGGGACTTCGAGGCCATCGAAAAAACAGTTTTTTTTAACGACTTCTCGGTTCAGCTGAGGGGGAAATCGAGCAGCTCGCAGCGGGTTGAAAATTATGGGACAATCGATGCCGAAAATTGAGATAGAATATGGCAACCACTGCACTCACTGTTTTGCAAATGGTGAGACTCCAAAATACGTTTACGCACGGTTCATCAACGTCGTAAAATGCGAGGGCATCGGAAAAGGTGCCTGTCTGATACCTCCGAACGATCGTGCTTTCAAGCTCACTCAACAAGACGGCTTTCCCTGCAGCTGGAGATACATCGGTGACACGTGGGAATGCTGGTACCAGCCATGGGTTGTAGCCGACGGCAAAGCCCATCTATTCCTGAATGACCTGAACCTCAAGGTTTACTTCGACGAGACAAAAGATGCATGTCCAGCTGAGGGAACGGTCTGGCATAACACCGCCGACTGTGAGGGTGATCTGATTTGTGCCGCCGGCGGAATCGGTGTCGTTACCTGGACACCCCAGGCAACGCAGCTCCTCGAGGACCTGAACATCGAAAAAAGCGCGGACCTGTTTATGGAACTGTTCCCGCTGCCAGACGGTAAGCTCATTTATAAATTCTGTCGAATCGCCGAATCATCAAACATCAAAATCCTGCTCGAACCGTAAAAACGGCGTTACCGGATATCGGTTCGAATGCCGGCGGCCGCAGCTGACCAGGCCAACGTTGGAGTAACATAAAAATGAGATACTACCCAAACCGAAACAAACATTGCCGTTGGTGCGGAAACGCCTATATCGCAGAGAAGCCACTCGGTAAAGACGGATTCTGTTCGAAACGTTGCAAGCAGGCACACTACCGAGCATACAAACGCTACGTTACCGCAACCTCCGCCCGACCGTAAATTATAAAAAGAGCCCGGATTCTAAAGTAACGCAACGTCCCCGTGACGTCAAAATTCAAACGTCCCCCGGTACCAATCCGATCCGTTTGACGCAACCTAGCCCATCCTCACAAACTTTTTTCAGCCGGACCGGCCTTTTTCATTGACGTCACCCGAAAAACTTCGTACAATGCGATTAGAGAGGTTAAGTTTCTAACACTTTTTAGGAGAAACGAATATGGCACTTGTAAAGTATGGTGGCGGAATCGTCCAGATGTCCGGGTCTATCGCGGGTGACACGCACGCGAGAAACCGTTTCGGTAACTATGTGCGTGCCAGAACCAAGCCGATCAATCCAAACACACCTCGACAGGCTGACATCAGGGCCGCGTTAGCCATGCTAGTTGAACGGTGGTCGGAAACCCTAACCGCCGGACAGCGAGCCGCATGGAAACTCTACGGTGACAGCGTAGCAATGAAAAACAAGCTCGGTGAAACGATCTTCCTGACCGTTATGAACCACTACATCAGAAGCAACACCGTCAGACAACAAAACTCTCTGGTTTTAGCCGATGATGGTCCTGTAATCTTTGAACTTCCAGAACATGACCCAACCTACAGAATCACCATCTCTGAGGCAACGCAGATAATGACCGTTATCTACGACGATACAATGGACTGGGCCAACGAAACCGGTGGTCTTCTGCACGTCCAGCAGGGAAGCCCACAAAACGGTCAGCGTAACTTCTTCAATGGGCCGTGGCAATACGCCGGGGGCCAAAATGGAGTTACCGGTGCACCACCAGCCAGTCCGCTTCCCCTCGCCGTCACCTTTGCCGTCGCAGAAGGTCAAAGGGTTTGGTCCCAGGCCAGGATTGTCCGGGCAGATGGAAGGCTATCAACAAATTTCCGCGATGATGTAGTTGTTGCAGCGTAACCGCTTTTTCAGTCTATCACTGAAAAGCATAATAAGAGGCTAAATCATGGGACTGAGCAAAAAAGACCGTTATGTCTACTGTGCTGACTGTGGCTGCCGACTGGAAATGAACGGGGTCTGCAAAATCTGCGGACACGAAGATATCCCGCCACTACCGGGCATGGTCCCCACCCTGACCGGCCTAACACAAGCTGGAGCAACCGCGTTACTAAAAGACCCGGAATGTCAGCTCACTTTAGGCGACGTTACCACAGAGAACAGCGATACCGTCGCAGCCGACCTTATCATTAGTAGCGACCCCGTCGCTGGCACACAGCTTAAAAAGAAAGCTAAGGTCCATATTGTGGTTTCGTTAGGCCCGGCAGCCTAAGGGTGACCAATGTCCCCGATACGAACAGCCAGACCGTACGCGGCGAAGGCTATCGTCGAGCACGAATTTGACACGGACCATCTAAACGTCTTTGTCACGTTTCGCTTCACGATGGACCAGACTGTCAAGCCAGCTCACGACTTGTGGATATGCGAAGTTGACGACGTTGAGAAGGGCGTAACTGTTTCAGCATGGCAGGACGCATGGACGCTATTGCTAACGGTCCCTAACATTGACGTCCTGCCGGACAGGGTGACTCTCGAATACGAGGGACCAAGTGAAAATCTACGAATCACCTGGCAGAAACAATGGGAGCCGTGGGGTCCGATTGTCAGCGTTGAATTGCCGCCCGTCTCGACAACGCGAACTTTCTCTACGGGACCAGCTCCACAGGATGATATCGATGTCTCGAACGTAAATATCCTGTTTTTAGACTGTGCTGCCAACGATGTGGTAATTGGAGGATTCGTAGGCGGAGTCAACGGGCAGATCCTTCACATCGCCCGACTGTGTGCAGCTGCAAACGATGCGACTCTCGAACACAACGAAGGTACCGGCAACCAGGATATATTCCTTCACAAGGGAGCGGACGAAACCCTAACGGGTGAATATGGCGGATGGAGCCTTGTATGCGACGGCACAAGCTGGTATGATACTAGCCACGCAAAGCACGTATGAGGTAAAAACTATGGCACTGGTACGAACTGGTGGCGGAGTAACTGACATCCGTGGCGGTCTCGGTGGTTGCTACTTTCACCGGGACCGCTTTGGACTACACTCGAGCTCTAAGCCGAGAAACATACAACGCCGCTCGGCAAAGCAGGACCGCCAGCGTAAAGCATTCGCACAAGCAAGAGCATACTCAACAGACAACAGAGTCGTCAGTTACAATATCTATAGAGCTTTAACCGGCCTACCTATGGCAGACCCACCAACCGATTACCAACCACCGGGGTTATAATAAAATGCAGTGGCTAATTGACTTAGTACTCGAAACTTTTAAGGGTATGATCCTGATGTGGTCCGGTGCCATTGTCGATATCCCCTCCGGTTGGGCTTTATGCGATGGTACACAGGGTACGCCCGACCTAAGAGACCGCTTTATCGCAGGAGCCGGCATCCTCCACGATGTCGGCGACACCGGAGGGGCAAACACCCACGACCACGACTTTACAGGTGACGGCCATAATCACCAACCCCCCGGCGAGCTGGGCGTGCTCATCGGAGAAGAAGCCTCTGCTTGGCCTGATATCCCACCCGGAACCAGCGTCGACCCCGCAACTGGTACAACCGACTCCGCTGAGGGGCTGCCCCCCTATTACGGATTAGCCTATATCATGAAACTTTAACGAAGGAATTTTAACCATGGAACTAGTAATCACTTTACGAAAGACCGTCGAGGACCCCGAGGAAGGCCGACAGATATACCTGCTCGTAAAAATGCGTCTCTCCGACAGGGAGGACGTCAAAATCCAGGGCCACGTCACCAACCACTTCAATATGGAGAATGAACCCGAATGAAACTAAAAGATCTCGTCGACAACTGGCCGAAAGCTATCGCACTAATCCTCTTAACTGCTTTTTTGTTTTGGGGACACGCCTGCCAACCAACAGTCAAGTCGTTAGTCCACCCGGGGCAAACAGTCACCCGACCAGAGTTACAGATTGAGCTCGACACGATTATCGCCACCGCCGAGTTCCGTATGGCGGACCTTGACCGTCAGGACGCCTTTCGTGACATCATCTTCAAAAACGCTATGCTTATGATTGAGGGCGGTTCACTGAATCCTATCGGCATAATAACTCTGCTTGCCGGACTGTACGGTATTACTCGAGGTGGAAGTGATCTCGTGAAAAAAGTCAAGAAAAAATCAAATAACTCTTGACAGGTCAGCGTTACTTCAATACAGGGATCAATACCGCTCAGCCAAACGATCGTTTTTTGGAGTAACGCTTATGTATTACGGCTATTACAACAGCGACAGAAACTGCCGTTGGTGTGGAAAACGTTATAATGCCCATAAACCAATAGGACGCGACGGTTTTTGCTGTACGAAACACAAACAGGCCCACTACCGTGCATACAAAAAGTACGTTACGGCAAAAACCTCAAGCGTGGATATCCAACGTGGGGGTAAAGTAACGCGAAAAAAGAGAAAAAGCTGGGGCTGTGCATACTGTAACATTGCCAACCGCTGGAACGCAAAAATCTGTATAAACTGTAAAAAACCCAAAAAAGTAGGCTCACCATTCAGCCTACATGTCTAAAAAATACCAATGCTTGACCGATGTTATCTCGGCTGCTATATCCGCCTATCTCAAAATCGAGTTGCTTTCGTTGACCCCGAGGACTGGGTCAAGCTGAATCGTAAAAACTGGAAAGCAAAACACTCCCGCGGTGGCTGGTACGCACTCCAAACAACCGTCCTCGGCAAAAAGACCAAATATACCTACATGCACAGGCTCATAATGAACACCCCAAAGGGTATGATATGCCACCACAAAAACGGCGATGGTCTCGACAACCGCAAGCGAAATCTCGAAATAATGACACCGACCGAGCACGAGCAGCTTTCGCGAATGTTGCGAATCGCCCGAAAAAAATCGAGCATTTAGAGGTGTACCGCTCGGGACACTGGAGGCTTTATCCGGTAAATGTATACAAACAGTGCATCTGGTATCACTCAATGGGGTATATAACTACTATTCGTATGGGGTAAAATCTATAGCTATTTGTGGTAAAATCGCTCGCCATTTGCGGTTGTATCGCTCGCCGTTTGCGGTTGTATCACTCGCCGTCTAACGTTATGGCCGTTGTGCAACGTTCGCCGTTTGTGGTTGTATCGCTAGCCGTTTGCGGTAAAGTCGCTCGCCGTTTGCGGTTGTATCACTCGCCATCTAACGTTATGGCCGTTGTGCAACGTTATTCGACTTCTAAGTGATGGAGCGTGCTATGAATTATCCGACTTCTAAGTGATGGAGCGTGCTATGAATTAGGCGACTTCTAAGTGATGGAGCGTGCTATGAATTAGGCGACTTCTAAGTGATGGAGCGTGCTATGAAACGTTCGACATCCCGGTGGTGGCCGTTATCAAAGCCGAGAGTAGCTAAGATGATGGCCGTCGCTAAGGAACAATCGACTTCTACGTGATGGAGCGTGCTATGAATTAGGCGACTTCTAAGTGATGGCCGCCACTAAGGAACATTAGACTTCTAAGTAATGGCCGTTATCAAAACCGAGGGTAGCTAAGATGATAGGTGATGACGCACGCTAAGAATTAACCAAGTTAGCTTGCGGGGTGCGGCGTGGCGGCAGGGACCGCCACTCTGTGCCGCAATAAAGGCAGAGCCGTGGTGGAGAGAGAGAGCATCACTACAGAAGGGGGGGAGGGCATCATCATACGGGGACAACAAAACCAAACGCACACAGAGAAAAAAAAGACAGAAAAGACGGGTCGCCTATCGGCGACACGACTTTAATAAGTCGCCGAAAGACCCGGCGACCCGTCTTTTCTTTTTTCACAGTGTGCTTTTTGGTGTGTTGTCCCCAGATACGTCGAAGCAACACAGACGCAGACCATCCGCAACGTATCTGGGGCCAACGCGGTCTGGAAGCCAGAGCCGCTTTGTTGTCCCCTGTAGCTTTCCCAGGTTTCGGCAGTCGTGAACCAAAAACGGTTCACGACAAGAGAGTCTTTATACGCTTACCGTCAAAACGTAAGCTATCCTCACGAAAGCTCACCTGAATGTATGCACGTTTGGCGAAGGTTCTCCCCCTCGTCTGAATGGTCTCGTCGACAAACTCCTCGACCACTCCCCCAACTCCTTGCCTTATCGGCTATATATTGAGGGGGACTATTTTACGACGAGGGGGCAGAACCATCTCAAAAACCTTTAAACCGTCAATTCCCTCGTCCGGAAGCAGACACGGACACCCCCTTGACGGATACATTTTGACCGGCATTTACGTCCCTTGTAGCTTCCTGGGATATCTTCTCAGGGACGTAAACCGCTAAGGGTTTCGGTAGCTATTGCCGAAAACCCTAACGTCGAGCAGTTGCTCGACACCGTAACCTATCGGTAGCTATTGCCGATAGGCCTCCACAAACCCCAACCACCACCCCAAACGAACGCAGCAGCAAACTTCTGCCCGACACCGACAGTCCGTCATTCAGTTTGCAAGCTGCAACCTACTCCTCCCGTAGCTCTCCTGTAGATGCTCTAAAAAATAAATTGCCCATCCCGTCCATCCGCGAGGATGGGCACTTTTTTTGAAAGGGGATAATTGCTATGAAAACCACGAAATCTTACCATTGTCTCGATTCCTACATCAAGCTCACCGAGGGACTCGACTCTCACTGGTTTGAGTGGTCCGGGCGGCTGGTTCTTGATCGCCGTGAGGTAGATCGCTTTGAGAAGCAAACTATAGTGCTTATCAAAACCATTCGAGCATTATCGATTAACCGCCGACGGTACCACCACATACCGAATCCTGGGCGTCAGGCCGGCTCAGGAGGGCAAAACTCCTGTCATTTGGGGTCATTATACCCTCCCGACGCACATCGTTGCTCCTGCTGCGATTAAGGGTTGGTCGCTTTCTGGTTAAACTGCGACATACAAAACCGAGAACTGTTTTTTGATGTCGCGAAAAAAATGTCGCTTTTTCTATTGACACGATGTCGGTTAAGCCGATATACTGATTAGCGAAAGGTCGCAAAATGGAAGAATCATTTTTTACAGTCGAAGCTACCGGTCAAACGTACCGGATAAAAGACGATCTCCAAAGCTGGGCATTCTTCTGGGACCCAGCCAAACGAGCCTGGATTAGCGAATGTACCGACACGAATGAGCTCCGGCATTTTATGTCAATGATCAGCCACGGACGATGGGCTGGAGTGATACTTTCGTGCACGAAAAATGCCGATTACTCATTTACGGACTAATTGTCCCAGAAAAACCCAACATTTTTTTTCCTGAAAGGAGCTGTAAAATGTTAGTAAAAGATGTCCTAAAAAAATATCACGCAATCGTTCCGTTCCCCTGGACACTGGCAAAAATTGCAAAAGCTGGCCTGGAACCCTGCAATTTCTTTTTAGAGGTAGGTGAGTCGCTCAGCAAATGCACTGATATCGGAACCCCGGCAGGTCTAGCGGTTCTCGAGGCAATCAACAAACTCAAACAGGAAAGGGGCTGAGCCGGCTCGCCCCTTTTTTTCCAGAAAGGAGCTAACTATGGGAAATCTCATCGCTGGTTTTTTACTCGGTATCTGTATCGTCTACCTCGCCGGCAGATGGACGATGAAATCAACAATCCGCGACCTCAAACAGAAAGGATGGCTCAAATGAACCCGGAAGACCTTTTAGATATGGCTTCAAAAGCCATCGAACACCGTCCCCTGACCGCAGCGGACAAGTATCACGTCTGTTTTTGGCAAGGCCGAATCCAGTGCCTACCTGTGACACACTGGTGTCAGCAACACCCCATCTTTTTGGTCCTGTCATCGCTCGAACTCACAGCCGGCTTATCCACAGCCCAGTGGGACGAACTATCAACCAAATTAGCCAGATTCTGGCTGGAGGTAAAAACATGAGCAAAACGCCCGAAACATTAACTAACATGGAAACCGTTAAGCTGCTCGATGAGCTCGAACGCCATAGCGAAACCTCGCAGAACCACAAAAGGTCTCGCCGTAATTGCTGCATGGCCTTGCTTATGCTCGATGCCGGTCTTAGGGTGGGCGAGGTCGTCCGACTACTTCAATCCGACCTGATAATCAGCAACGAACCCGTAACCGCCCTATGTATCACCGCCGAAATTGCGAAAAATAAGACTCAACGAATCGTCCCTCTATCCAAGCGTATCATTGACTCCCTCAAGATTATGCAGTCGCTCTGGTGGCAAAAATTTTACAATAAAAGCGGCCTTTACGCATTCTTCACACCAAACACCTACAACCCTCTCTCCTCCCGTCAGGTCCAGCGAATTATCAAACGGGCAGCCCTAGCAGCTTTGGGCCGCCCCGTCCATCCTCACATCTTGCGACACACTTTTGCGAGCAACTTAATGCGGGTAACCAACGCCCGGGTCGTTCAGGAATTGCTCAGACACAAACAACTGTCCAGCACACAGGTCTATTGTCACCCAAACCAGACAGATCTAACCAACGCAATCCGCGACCTCGGCAAAAACTCTATTAAAAACCCTGCAAATACTTAACAGTTTTTCCACCGGTAAACCGACATTACGAAAACCGAGCTCTTGATACCAAGACTCGGTTTTTTTGCAAGGTCCTTGATATGATCATACGCATCGACACCTACTGCTAAAGCGACAAAATCGTCAGTTATCAACAATTTCACAGCCTATATTAATACTAGTTAGTATACTCTAGAGTATAGTATAATCTTACAGTTCGTAGAAACTACTCACTGTAAGATTACCAAATAAAGGACTTGCGATGGGCATAGAAACCGATCCCGACGACAACGGCTACGAGGCAGGCGACGATTGCAATATCTGCTGGGGCGTAGGCAAACCATTCGGCGATATACCAACGCCCAAAGAGGTTACCGCCACATTCGAGGGTGTTATTTCTTGTAACGCCGGTTGGGTTCCAGATGGTCCTTACACGCTGGAACAGTTGGACGCCGCCCCTTGTAGATGGGAGTATGAAGTAACCGACGAGATTAAAATCGTTTACAGTTTTTTCGGAGACAAACTTGCACAACTTTTCGTCCGTCACTACGCTCCTATTAACAAAAATTATTTTTCAGACACCGGGGTTAACTGTGAAACTGTCTTTGCCAACAGCTTCGCCATCGGTGATTGTCCCGCCGTATTAGCCTATGGTGGTTTTGGAGTAATAACATGAGCATCGGCAAAAGAGATCCACCGCACAAGATACTTTACGACTACAACTTTGAGCCGCACTCGGAGGATTTTCACGAAAAATGGGTTCTTGACGACGACGAGGAAATGTATCGTTTTGCAAACGTCCCATGGTCAATGAACATCCTCGTAATATGGGATACGACCGCCGACTGCTAATTTTTTTGTGTGGGTAAAACTATCCCCCGCCTCTACTTATCGCATTCTGAGCCATCCTCGAACGTTTTTTTCTTGACAAACCATACAATTTGAGATATCTTCTTAAACGCCACATACATTCGTTCCTTGACGACCCTGCCCCTTAACTGGGGCAGGGTTTTTTTTATTAACATTTGTCACTCTGAAAGGAGGCAAAACTATGGCACTTGTAAAGTATGGTGGCGGAATCGTCCAGATGTCCGGGTCTATCGCGGGTGACACGCACGCGAGAAACCGTTTCGGTAACTATGTGCGTGCCAGAACCAAGCCGATCAAT
>JAUXAH010000153.1 GCA_030614945.1 Phycisphaerae bacterium | reverse complement strand
AATTTTCTCAAAACTACCTGCACTTTTGATTGAAAATTCGGCCCCAGTCAGTCGTTGAAATAATCAATAATCATTTATCAATAATCAATTGAGAGGGCTACCTGCAGTTTTGATTGATTTGCCCAACCTTTCTATTGAATTAGCCGTAGCCGTAGGGTGGGGCTTGCCCCACCGAGATAATGTGCATAGTCCGCTTGGGGACGCCTTACGGCGGAGTATCTACACTACTATAATGCCACATTTGCCCCTTTTTTAGGGCCTCAGAGCCGTGTTCTGAATCTAAGGTTATCTGATAGCCCAAAAAAAGAAATTTTTTATAAAAGATACTTGACAGTTTTTCCGAAGTGTTGTATAATTTATACAACGTTGTATTTTTTGTACAACTATAAATTGTGGTCTGCTGTGTTAGGAGGTGAATTATGAGTGCTTGTAGTGTTTTTGGGCAGTTTTTTAAAGAAATGCGACTTAAAACAGGACTTAGTTTGAGGCAGTTTTGTCTGGACCATGGTTTGGACCCGGGAAACATTAGCAAACTGGAGAGGGGGCTTGCATCTCCACCACAATCGAAAGAGAAATTGGAGGAATATGCTCGGTATTTGGGCATAGAGAAAGATTCGGATGATTGGTATAACTTCTTTGATTACGCGGCCGCATCAACCGGCAGGATACCTCCGGATGTTATGAGCGATGAGGAACTCGTGAAGAGGTTACCGGCTGTCTTTAGGACATTACGTGGCCAGAAACTGCCAATCGAGAAGCTTGGTGATTTAGCGGAGCTAATTCGTCGGACTTAATGATTAACTTGAACGTTCCCTATTTGAATGATGCATACATAGCTTCAGTGGCTGGTTCCTTCTTGAAGCAAAATCAACTTATCTCTATTCCTATCAACATCGAATACGTAATCGATCCTAAGCTTCGAATTGACATAGTCCCAACTCCAGGCTTACAGGACCTGGCGGATACCGACGGTTATTGCTCGTCAGATTGCACTGCGATTTATGTTGATGAGCTTGTCTACAAAAAGAGGTATTTCCGATACCGCTTTACCTTGGCTCATGAACTTGGCCATATAGTCCTTCATAAGCTTTATTTTAGTAAGCTGGAGTTTACCCCACACTTCGATGCGGGGCAGGAATGACATCCATCAATCGGCACGTAACACAGCATTAGAGGCGGAAAGCGGCAGCTAAAAAGGCCAAGGAAGATGCAAAAGCCACACAAGAAACCAAAAGATGAGTAAAGATACACAGAACGGGGTTACGGGGTTGTATGGAGATTGACGATTATTGAGATTCTTGTTCAATATTCATATCGCTGCCAAGAACGAGTCGTTTTTCCTTTGTGTTAAGATTGCTGCTATGTTTAATGGCATCGCGGAGTCGGTTAAGCACGCTATCAGGAAGCGGTGGTAATGGCGTAATCTTCTAGTCTTTTATCCAATTGACGATATTGCTCTTAGGTATTTTTTCGGCTGAATTACAATCTATCAGAGACTCTTCAGGGAGTGAATTGTATTCGTTTGGGCTAACCGTTACCAATACTTTATAATAACGAGCTCTACGTCTACTTGTTTTTTGGAGTGTTGAAGTTACAACTATAAGGTCTTTATCGTTCTCAGGGTTTTTATTCAGAATAAAAAAGAAACGACGTTGCGGCCCTTTGGTTTCAGTGCCATATCCGTGGAGTTTACGGTAAGCTCCTCCTGGTACAATAACTCGCTTTGCGTCAATCTCAGGAGGTAATTCCATTGTTGTAATCCGTTATTATTTCAATCCCGCCCAAGCCTCCTGGTCATCGCGGATAATATCTAACATAGCTTTGTCTTTTTCGTGCCTAAATAGGTCTTTATAGGCTATAGGATGTCGCTTTGAGCCTTCTGACCTCCCACGCCAACTGTTAATATACTCTGCCAATAAATGTGAGAGATTGCGGAGAGCCCACCAAGAAAAACTGCCATATTGCTGGTTAATAGCATTGAGCACTTCAATATCAGACTCAGAAAGCTCATCTTTATTAGCAGATGTTTGGCTTAAAACAAGATTGTTCTCCAGAACAAACGGACAAAGGCCCTTCTGCGATGCCTCATTGATGTGGTCAAGTAATTCTGAAGAAGCTGGGCCGTGTGGCATAGCATAATATTGACCACCGACAATAGGACGACCATAACGAATCACGTGTTTTTTGTCTGCCCAAAAAAGAAGTTTAACCAGCTTGACTTTGTTCAAAGTGCCACCGTGCTTATGAAGTAGCCAAAGAATAGCTTGTGTAGCTTTCTTGTGGTCGTACGGAAACGAAATAGGCTTGGCTGAAGTCCTCATCTTCCTCTCAGTTTCCCTTCCAGATATGGGGAAAAACACAAAGCTTCTTACCCAACAAATAGTATTATACAATATTTTCATCGGTCAAATCAATATAAAAAATAAAAACATTTTAGTCATCCAAAAACCCACTTATCAGCCTCAAAATCACAGTTTTTGTGCCAAATTCTCACTTTCCCGTTGAATAATTGCTACCCCCCGGCCGGTTCGCCAATATTTGCCGGAGGCAATTGATTATTTTCTCTTTTTGCTCTCTGTTGCTATATTTCTCCGCGCAATCAGTGAAATCTGTAGCTAACACTACCCAACCAGCAATTCCCATCAAACAAAAATCAGCCCTAATTCGTGTTAATTCGTGGCTATATTCCTCAGCGGTTAATTTTTTTTATACACAACTTCCGTTTTGCCGGACAATTCTTTGACGACCAGAACGTCCGGCGACAAATCCAGCAGTATATCTTCGTGACTTGCCGCTAAGATAAATGTTACGCCGCTTCGTTTTGCAAATTTGTGTATGTTGTATGCAATCACCGCTGCGGTAATGCGGTCGAGATTCGAGCAAAATTCATCTGCGAAAACGAATTTCTTTCCCGCCGCTAATGCCATTGCCAGACGAAACCGGTATTTTTGACCATCGCTAAGATTTGCCGGTTGGTTGAGAACACAGAAGACATCGTTTAGCCCGGCTGTGCTGAGCATTCTAAGGCCGCCCAGCAAATCCCCGTCAATACAGTCTATCAGGGTTTTGTCGCTCGGCAGTTTTATTCCAGCTAAGTTCACCCTGTCCGAGGCCGGAATGGATTTTTCCAGTTCGCCTAACAGGACGCTTTTGCCGGCCCCTGATGGGCCCGTGATATATACAATGTCACCATCGTTGATTTCCAACCGGCAGCTATAGGTGATGCGCCTTTCAGTGAGCCTGTCCGCCGTCAGGCCGAACATCCTGCATACCTGCGCGGCCTTCTCGGTAATCCGTCCCTGCCAGCCAAAACTTTTTGAAACGCTATATGTCGCCATAACTTTCCTTTAACAAAATTCAAATATTGAATATTGAATATCGAAATTCAAAACAATATCTAATAACCAAAATTCAAATGGCTAAAACAATGCGTTTTGAACATTTGAACATTAGAATTTCGAATTTGTTTCGAATTTCGGATTTACCATTAGTGCTTCGAATTTCGTGCTTCGTATTTCGAATTTCCCTATCGCTTTGCATTTTTGGCTTTACGTTTTCTCGGGTGTCTCGATTATCGTAACAAGTCGTTGGATTTTTTTAAGGGTTTTGCGAACGTGATAGTAGCTCCAGCGCCGTTTGCCCGCGATTTTTTTCATCGATAGCCCCAGCAGAAAGTAGTCTTTCGCGACGGCCAGCTCACGCTTGCTGAATTTGTCCCGGTTTCGCAGGCAGGTTATATATTCGCCGTCTATGAGTCGTTTTGTAACTCTATGTATCCTCCGGGCGATTCTTGACTCGTTGACGCCGGCCAGACGCGCCATCTGACGGAAGCTATTGCTGTTCTCCAGATACATTGTCATCAGCAGCTTGTCTTTTCCGGTGAGCAGGTTCACCCTGCTGCGCAGCAAATCGATTCTGTCGCGATACTCGTTTTCGTCTTTCGGCATTCTTTCCAGGATTTTTGCGGTGGGGGTTTTCACCGATAGTCTCCCTTACTTGGTTAAGTTGCCGTCACTGCCCATTTTTTACCGCTGCCCATTTGTCGTCGCTGCCCTGCCGAAATTGTTTAGATATTTACCTAACACAGGGTGTATTTTAACATAATATCAAACAAAGTCAAGCATTTTATTATATTTTTTACAAATTTTTCAAAAAATTAATGAATTACTAAACTTTTTAGCCCTCAAATTCGCTTTAAGGCCTGATTTAGGAGCGCATCGCTGCTGCCCGATGTTCCTCTTGGGTCGATGCGAACTGTGCGCAAGTGAATGGCACGACGCCACTTATGAAAACGCAGGATTTTGCCTGAGGTTGGGAGCGAGTGGCCTTTGATAAAAAAAGTCCGAAAAAAACCTGAAAAAACGTCAGAATTTGAGGATTTAGGCAAGAAAAACACTTCAAAAACGCCAAAATTTGGGGATTTAGGCAAGGAGAAAATCAATCAAATACGTAGGTTTTTCAGAACTACACCGGCAAGTCGATGAGTCGGGAGGGTTAGTCTGGGGGATTTAGGCAAGGAAAAAATCAATCAAATACGCAGGTAGTTGGAAAAAGAGGGGTAAAAAAGCGCAAAAATGAACACAAATGCGCACGTTTTGAACAAAAATGAACACAAATGCGCACTTTTTGGACCACTTTTTTACACCCCCCTGCATAAATGATTGAAAATTTTGTTAGCCACCAAGACACCAAGTCACGAAGAAAAATTGGCCACAGATTTGTTTCGTCGCTCGTAACTCGTGGCTCGATGCGGGATACTCGTGGTTGGTGATTGGTAAATGGTGATTGGTGAATGGTAACTGGTAACTGGTGATTCCGTCTAAAGCCGGATTCCGTCAAACAGATGCCGGATCTTCGACTTCGATGGATAGCGGATAGAAAAAGCAGAGAATAGCCGCGGAGGACGGGGAGAGGAAATCAAAAATTAAAGGACAGGAAATAGCCACAAAAAGGCACTCGTGCTACGTAGCGAGTACTTCGCAGAGTAGTACAAAAGTCACAAAAGAAAAATTGGCCACGAATTGACACGAATTTATTTAACCGTGGAGGACGCGGAGGGAAAATTAAAGATTAAAATGTAAAATGCAAAATTGTGGAGGCTCCTTCGACTGTGCTCAGGACAGGCTCTTCGGGCAGAATTTTATGTGTTGACGGGAATTGCGGTTTTGGGTTATTGTTAGCCACAGATTGCACCCCGTTAGAAAAAGAGAAGGTACATTTCTAACGGGGTAAACAGATTGCGCGGAGAAATATAGTTAGGCGTTGCACGAATTCGCTCT
>JAUXAH010000390.1 GCA_030614945.1 Phycisphaerae bacterium | reverse complement strand
GGGAAGATTGTTCGAGGTGACACCGGACGGCGAGATTGTCTGGGAGTTCCTCAATCCAGACCGCCATCCATCCCGCCCGAAGGAGCGACAGCCACTCTACCGGGCCGTCCGTTACCCGCGCGACCTTGTCGACCGGCTCCTCGCCCAACACGCAGGTACCAGAACTCGCAGAACGCGATGACTTTATTTGCCTCGATTATCCACAAAGTCCGCTGAAGGCAGATGTCGAGCATCGGGTTTACTCAACTTCCAGAACCACTACCGATTTTGCCGGCAGAGTCGTGGTTAAAACATTACCTTTCAGCTTGAAGTCATTGAAAGCAACAGGGCCGATTGCTTCCGGGTTATCAAAAGTGTTGTGCGCATTCATATTCTTAGCGGTCAGCACACGCCCGGATACCTTTTTGGCCTTAACTGCTAAAAGTTCGCATCTAACCCTCGCGGGTTTGCCCGGGTCCAGGTTGCAAATCGATATATGAATCCTGCCCGATTTGTCCCGCGATGCTGAAACGTTCAACGCCGGAATTTTCTCGTCGGAGAACCGATAATCCTCGCACTGCAGCTCAACAGGCAACAGAGTCGCATCATGATGGACCTTGTACATTTCAAAGACATGATAGGTCGGCGTCACTGTCATCTTCTCGCCTTTTGTAAGAATCATCGCCTGCAGCACATTGACGGTCTGGGCTATGTTGGCCATCTTCACGCGGTCGCAGTGATTGTTGAAGGTATTGAGGGTCAGACCGGCCACGAGCGCATCGCGCAGCGTGTTCTGCTGGTAGAGAAATCTCGGATTGGTTCCCGGCTCGACCGCGTGCCATGCACCCCATTCATCTACGATCATTGCCACTCGTCTCTTCGGGTCGTACTTATCCATAATGGCCGAGTGCTTCGTAATAAGCTCGTCTATAAACAGTGCCCTCTCCAGTTGCAGGAACCAGTCTTCCTCGTCAATTTGAGTGGCTGGACGTTTCGTTTTACCAAAACGGCAATAATAATGCGGAGCCAGCCCATTCATGAACCTTCCCGCTTCCCGCATCAGAACCTCAGTCCAGTGGTAGTCATCGCGTGTGGGGCCGCACGCTATCCTGAAAAGCTGGTTCCCACTGAGGTTACGCAGATACGTGGTGTAGCGGCGATACAGGTCGGCATAAAATTCAGGACGCATTCTCCCGCCGCAGCCCCAATTTTCGTTTCCGACACCCCAGTATTTCACCTTCCAGGGCTGCTCCCGTCCGTTCTTGCGGCGCAGCTCCGCCATCGGGCTTTTGCCGTCGAAGGTAATATACTCAACCCACTGCTGCATCTCTTTTACCGTGCCGCTTCCAACATTGCCGCAGATATACGGCTCGCAGCCCAACTGTTCGCACAGGTCAAGAAACTCGTGTGTGCCGAAGTGGTTGTTTTCGGTAACCTGGCCCCAATGGGTATTGACCATCGTGGGGCGCTTCTTGCGTGGCCCGATACCGTCTTTCCAGTGATACTCATCGGCGAAGCAGCCGCCCGGCCAGCGCAGAACCGGTATCTTAATCCGTCTCAACGCCTCGACCACATCGTTGCGAATACCGCGGGTATTCGGGATTGGACTATCTTCACCCACCCAAAATCCTCCGTAGATACACCGGCCCAAATGTTCGGAAAAGTGACCGTAGATATTTCTGTTAATCGTTTCCTTACCCTTGTCGGCGTGAATGACTAATTTACTCACCTCCCGGAGCTTATCTTTGGTCTCATCTTCGGCAGATACAGATGTACAGCCGGCCAGCAATACTATTGATACAATGGCGGCGAATCTCTTGGCGCTCATCATTCCAACCGACCACTTCCTCAGCTTAGTGTCATCCATTTTCTTGTCCTTTCCATAAATTGTGCTATTCTGTTTTGTTGATTACTTTCACTTACTTTGTTTTCCTGGAGGCCCGGTGCTCTGTGACATTGACCTTTGGTATCCAGGCCGCCAGTTCCTTTTTGACCGAATCGTATTTCTTCAGACCGGCAAGATTGACAAATTCATCCGGGTCGTTCTTGTGGTCGTAGAGTTCCTCCGAGCCGTCTTTGTAGCGGATGTACCGCCAGCGCTCGGAGCGGACGGCATGGTTGTTTTGGAGCCAGGTTGTAACCACCGCACGTTTCGATTTGGCCTTGGGATTGCGAAGAAGCGGCACCAGACTCGTGCCTTCCATCTCCGGTTTGGGCATCAGGTCGCATAGCTCGATGAGTGTCGGATATATGTCCAGCAGACTCACCGGCCTGCTGCATCGACCGCCCGGCTGAGTCACGCCCGGAGCACCATCCACCCAGAGTGGTTCAACCTTATGTAAGCTCCCTGCATTCCCGGCCAATGCTGTTGCAGCTAATGTTGTCCCAATGGCAACACAAACAAAAACAATTCTGAAATCCTGATTCATTTTTCTCGCTCC
>JAUXAH010000459.1 GCA_030614945.1 Phycisphaerae bacterium | reverse complement strand
CTGACCCCTTTAATTTCTCCCAACAGAGAAGTGAGTATACCGAGTCGACTTTGCTTGCCACTATTATACTTCGGCATTCGCCGCGTGGATCAGGGCGTTGATATAGCCGTATCCGAAGGCGAAGGCCTGAAGTTTTCCAGGGTCGTCGGGATGGGCGGGCATATGGTCGGGGCAGAGGGCGCCTTGGAATTGGCGGTCCCTCAAAATTCTTATGATCTCCAGAAAATCCATCTCGCCCTCATCGGGAAACACCTCTGCGAAATCGTGAAGCCCTCCCTGAATGTTTCGCATGTGTATCTGGTGGATTTTCCCACGTTCGGCGAGATAATCCACAATGGGAAGAACATCTTTGGCGGGATTCTTTAGCCCTTCGGCGAGCGTTCCCAGGCAGATCTGAAACCCGTTGTAGGGGCTTTCAAAAAGCGATTCGTAGCGTTTGATAGCGTCGAAAACCGAAGGGGAATCCCAGTTGTCGACTCCCTGGTAGCCGAAGGGCAGGCCGGGCGGGTCGTAGGGATGGCAAGCCATTTTCACATTGTATTGACTGGCTGCTGGAATGATTTTCTTCAGGAAATAGTCGATGCGTTCCCAATATTCGTCCGAATCGACCCTCCCCGCTTTTCCTACAGGCAGCTCCCGCCAGTTTTCCTCGAGTTTAAAACCCTTATAGGAGACTCCGCCGCGGCCGGTCGTGTTTCGGTTACGCCTGATGGGTATCACGCGCCAGTGATAAGTGATAACCTCCACTGACACCATGGAAGCCCTTCGGATGTTTTCGACAATCGTATCAAGTTTGCGGTCGCGCTCGGAACCTTTCTTCAAACGGATATAGTCGCCTTCCATTCTAATGGCCTCGAAAACGACCCCGAACTTGTCGCAATTGTCTTTCATCCGCTTCAGTTCGTCGAGGTCCCAGACGCCTCTGGAAGAGCGTTTCCCCACCTTGGCGGTCAGATGTTTCACGCCGTGACGCAAGTTGTACTCCAGGTTCGCCTTTCCCACCATATCGGCCCCAGGCCCACCCGCGACGCTGTGGTAGTCTCCACCGACATGCATCCTTGTGTTTTTTCGAGGGACGCGCGCCCCTCTCGCCGGAAAGGGTCTGATTCCCACAGTTCCAGCGACGCCAGCGACAGCCAGGCTGGCTCCCATTTTCTTTACGAATTCTCTTCGTTTCATCATGCAAATAGTCCTCTCAATAAGTATTGACTTGTACTATTTAGAATATCAAACTAAGATTCCACCAGCCAAAGGATTTCAGCAAGGAACACTATTTATCTGGCATCTGCCAGAGAGGCCCTTGCCAGCACCCCAAGCCACGGCAAAGGTTTATTCTTACCTTGCCTGAGTTTTTCTGCCCAATCGTGCAAAGATTCATCAAAAACCGAAGCAAGCAAAAGCGATTCATACGCCTCCCACGGATCCCACGGTATACCGGGTCTATAGTAAGGATCACCGGCCTGCCACCTCTCGTGGTCCAGTTTACACCGTGAATTCACCCACTCAGGATGGATCTTTTCTCCTTTGATAAAGGGCATAACAAAATCTATCGCCCCGGCAATGGACCCTCCGTTATCCGCCTTTTGATTATAATGGTCTTTTCCGAGTAACCGCCCAATCTGTGCAATTTGAAGAAACTCGACAACACTGCTCATATGATAATGAACCGCATCGCGATCCCTGAAATCATGGGTTTGGCCGTTTTCATATAATGTATTATTCCAGACAACCGGAATTTTCCCCTGCACCCAGTCGATCCTGTCCTGATCATCATCCAGATAGGCTGCATAATAAGAGCGTCTAACAAAATGAAAGTTTTTTAACGTATATGTCCGATAATATGAGTAGCTAATCTTCCTAAAAATTGCAAGGAGGCTACTCATGGCAAAACAAATTATAGATGATGAACTATGGGAAATCATCAAGCCTTTAATTCCAAAGAAGAAAAGACGTTTTCGGTATCCC
>JAUXAH010000682.1 GCA_030614945.1 Phycisphaerae bacterium | reverse complement strand
ATTTCCATCCAAGTCTCTTTGCAGCAAGTGAAGTGAGAACACCGACAAGCACACCTGTAAAAACCCAGCCCAGTAAAACACCGAGAGGAACTGTTCCAAAAATCAGTTGATCAAACATTCCCCATCCAGTGACACTATATTCCCAGAGACTATTACCTGTCAACCAATTACCTAGCTCAAGAACAAGCCCTGCAAGGAAGACGAACACTGTAGAGAGAACAACGACTTCCAACGAGGTTATTTTCTTTGACATTTTCTTTGACATTTTATCACACCACCAGCAATGCAAACACGATGAATATTGAGAGGAGGACAGCCACCGTCGAAAGGATAATAAGCTGGAGGGTTGTCTTGGCTCTACCCGCCGCGATACCCACGATCGTTCCCGCCGCGATCACAGGCATTATTGATAAAACCATCTGCTGCTGCGTGGCCGATTCCCCTATTGTCGCCTGTGCGAGGGCCGCCTCGCCGGTGACGGCGAGCGTCGTGGCGGGGAAGAATGACATAAAAACGGGAGAAACGATAAAAAGAGTGAGCAGTGCGAAAAAGCTACCTAAAAGATACAATGGTTTCTTTAGCTTGATGACATTACCGATATAATAAATTGCCGTTGTGGACACAACGATGTAGAACATCATGCGGAAGGCTGGGTGAACGGCGATGAGGATAATGGTTATGATGCCGAGTATGCCGAGGATCGCGAGGACGATGAGGGTCCCGATGCTGGCGAAGGGTGCTGCTAATGCCAACGCCGCGCTCGGCTCGACTCTTGTCGCCTTTTTTGTCACAGCACCGTCACCATCAAGTTTGAAATGATTCTACTCAGCCGCAAGCAAAACAAGCGTCAACCGTAGGACTTGGCGCCCATTTTGCCTACGGCTGGCGTTTGAACTTTAACTGCTCTGGACTAATATGTTTTTCGCTTTCCAGAGCTTTGCTTGCTTATTTTCCTCAAATTCGACGATTCCTTGGGCACGTAGGACTTTCAAGCAAAATACTACCGTTTGCACGTCCACGCCCAACTCATTTGAAAGCTGGCGGGCATAGCGAGGTCCATCAAGAAGCGTAAGATAGCAACGAATGATCAACGGCAGGAATGAACTGTG
>JAUXAH010000700.1 GCA_030614945.1 Phycisphaerae bacterium | reverse complement strand
TCGGCAAATATTGACAAGAACAACTGGCTTTTCTTAGGCAGAGGTTTTAATTATCCGGTTGCCCTCGAAGGGGCCTTGAAACTAAAGGAGATAAGCTATATTCACGCCGAGGGGCTTCCTGCGGCGGAGATGAAGCACGGCCCGATAGCTTTAATTGTCAAAGATATGCCTGCGGTTTTCATTGCCACGGCCGGGCCGCAGTACGACAAGATTATGGGCAATATTGCGGAAGTGCGGGCACGCGGCGGCAAAATCATCGTTGTTGCAACCGAAGGCGATGAGAATATCAAGTCCGCCCTTGGACGAACCGACCATTTAATCAGCATCCCCGATGCTCCGGAGCTTTTGCAGCCGATGCTGACCGTTGTGCCGCTGCAACTGCTGGCCTATCACGCCGCTGTGCTCCGCGGGCACGACGTTGACAAACCTCGAAACCTTGCAAAAAGCGTTACGGTCGAGTAAACTGTCCCGCTTGATGATTAGACCCAAAACATCCGGTTTGATACTCGATACTCGACGAGCCCCGCCCCTCCGAGGGGCTGGACGAGAATCGGGAATCGAGAATCGGGAATCGAGAATCGAGTTCGGCTTTACCCTTGTTGAGCTGCTCGTTGTCATAGCAATCATCGCCCTTTTACTCTCCATACTTACGCCATCGCTTACAAGGGCCAGGGCTATGGCAAAGCGTCTGGTATGTGCGAGCAACCTCAAGCAAATCAATTTAGCTGTGAACCTGTACATCAACGGAAACGACGAGACCTATCCCTGTGCCCAGGACCCCCTGCCGGCAGGCTACTGGCTGTGGATGGGACGGGGCTGGCGAGCTTTCGTCGAACCTTATCTGGGCGGCAATATCAATGTGAATAATCCTTCGGTCCTGTTCTGTCCCGCAGACCCCACCGCCAAAGACAAATACGAGTCCACAAGTTATTCCTACTCAATGGCCTTCTACCACAGCCCCAAGCAGATAGACACGATACGCTGCACTGAAAAGCATACAGAGCAGTGTGGTAAAAGTAATCCTTTCGAACCACCGTTCATGCCGCAACGAAGC
>JAUXAH010000714.1 GCA_030614945.1 Phycisphaerae bacterium | reverse complement strand
GTGGGCTTTGAAAATCTATAAGAATCGAGAGCCGGGCTATTTAAATGCTTTCTTTGCGAGGATAGAGACTCACGCTATAAAATTGATGATGATCTACGAAGCCTCTTTAGGTGGTGGGAACTCAATCTCAAAAGAGGCTTTTGTCTATGCTACGAAAGCCTTGAATTTTTTAACCGAATCGGCTCGACCAATGATCTCGGAGACTATCGGATTGAGCGAAGAGCAGAGATTGATCCGGGATATTTTAATCTATATCAGAAAAAGAAAAGTTGTTAAGCGGAGTGAGCTTATGAAAAAGTTTAATCTAAATAGTAAACAGACTTATGAGATAGAGACTACGCTCAGGGATAGGGAATCTATCAAGGTAGGTAAAAAGAATCCAGAAAGAGGGGGCAAGGGCGGACACCCGGAAAAAGTTTATATCGCTATGTAGAGGTTAGAAACACGATGTTTCTAACCTAATCGTAACCTAACCGTTGATACATAAGGGTTTGAGGGGGGTTAGGTAGTTAAAAACTAAAACCCTATACACCCATATAAAAAAAAAGGGGGGTTATAGGGTTTTAAACTTTAACCTATATATATAATAATTATATATATGTAAGTATTATAAATAAAGGCTTTTTTAAACGTCGAGGTTAGAAACGGTTAGAAATATAGAAAATCCTAACCTCGAGAACTGTTGAAAACAAAGGCTCTCCTGAGGGGGGTTAGAAAACAGTTAAGATTCTAACCTCTTGAAAAAAGCTATTTTGAGCTGAATGAAGGTAAAAAAAGGCGGTGATAAAAATGAAGAAAGAAGAGAGCAAAGAAAAGAAAGATCAATTTGTTTTGAAAAGGGGTTTAGAGGGAAAAAGCTTCGATACTATTGCCAGGGAATTAGCGGTTACCAAAGTAACCTTAATAAAATGGTCGAAGGAATTTAGGGAAGATATAAGCGATCTAATGAATTTTGAAAAAGAAAGAATAATAGAAAAGTATAAGGCAGGCATAAAAATAAGGTTTGAGGCTATGTTGGAGATAAGA
>JAUXAH010000727.1 GCA_030614945.1 Phycisphaerae bacterium | reverse complement strand
ATACACGGGCTGGATTCTTCCTTCCCCTGTTTGTTAGCACTCCTCCATCAGCCTACATCTTTATATATGTTAAGTTTCGCGCTTTTTTATAAGAAAACCCTTATGAAACAGACAGTTACGTGCCATTTTGTATTTTATGCATGTTCGGTAAAAGCCTCGAACATGCCAAAAATAACCAGGCCGTTGTCAAACCGGCCTAACAGTACAAATTACCCAGGTTGACAGGCTGTTAAAAGTGCGAAAGTTCACTATATTGAGCATTATAAGATACTGGGTTTAAGATGTCAAGCAAAATCTCCGCCCGAAGGTAACCGGTCAGTTATGGGTGGATGCTCTCCTGCTGCTACTAATTGAACCACAATATACTCCCAAAGCCTGTTTTTCAGCATAGTAATGAGGTTTTTTGAGTTTAGACCAGCCATCCTTGGATATACTGACAAGGATTAAATTTTTTCAAAAAAATATTTTTTCCTCATGATTTTTGCCCATGTTACATGCCTTTAAAGCTCAAGTCTGCCTGTCTCAAAACGAAATTGCGTTATCAGGAGCGAACAGCCAAAGAAGGTTTTTTCGGCCAGCTCCAGTTGAGCAGGTCGTCACTCCACGCAATCCCCAGGGAACAGATGCCGATATGCTCGCGCGGATGGTTGGACTCGGTCCCATGGTAGAACATCAGGTACTTGCCAACGCGTGGATCTTCCTTGAGATCCAGGGCGAATCCCGCGGTCAGACGGGTCATCGCCCAGGGCCAGACCTTGTACCCCAGCTTGATGGTCCCCTCGACAACAGGTTCCCAGTTTTTCAGATCCTTGGACGACATGAGCCCCATCCCGTCGCGACCCGGCGAGTGGATCAGGTGATAGCGGTCATTGAGCAACAAAACACAAGAGTTTTCTCCAGCCTTCTGACGGCCGAAATACTTCCATGTTTTCAGATCATAGGAGTACGACATGCTTACGCCGTTCTGCTTATAAAAACACCACCACTTGCCCGGCTCGTCCTTGTCCTCA
>JAUXAH010000033.1 GCA_030614945.1 Phycisphaerae bacterium | reverse complement strand
TTGAATCTACCGCCAACTTTGTTGATTAGGTCAGTGCTCTTGAGCTCCTCTATCATTATTTTTCTCCGCTCTGCTGGATAATTTGTATCACCTCGCCCACTGCCTGCTGCAAATCGCTGTTTATAACCATATGTTCATAATATTGCCAGGCAGCAGCAATTTCACTGCTTGCTTCGTTCAATCTTTCTTGCGCTGTTTCAATGTCTTCTCTGCCTCTAAGTTTCATGCGCTCCGCTAATTCCTTCTGACTCGGCGCAAGAATAAAAATCATTACCATATCCCGATATACCCTCTTTGCCTGTTTGGCACCTTGAACGTCGATTTCCAAAATAACGCTCTTTCCGGCCTGCAGCGCCGCATCAACTTTGTCCTTCGGCGTCCCGTATAGATGGCCGAACACCTCGGCATATTCCAGCAGCAAGCCCTTATCAACCCGTTCTTGAAACTCCCTCTCCGATATAAACCAATAATCCTCGCCATCAATTTCGGCTTCGCTCCTCGGCCGGGTAGTAACCGAGATGCTAAGACAAACATTATTCAGCCGCTTAACCACCTCTTTGCAGATAGTGCTCTTGCCAACCCCGGACGGGCCGCTAACTATCACCACTTTGCCTTTTCTACTCTTTGTCTCGCTCATCAGGCTTACCTTAAGGTTCCCTTTTTGCAATCCCGCACCAATTGAGCTTAGGCTCACGCCTAATTGGGGCGGGACAAAATCGGGGCCCTCACTCTATATTCTGAACCTGTTCTTTAATTCGGTCTATCCGGCATTTTATATCGACCACACAGCGGATAATCTCAATATCGGACGCCTTGCTGGCAATGGTATTAGCTTCTCTGAGCATCTCCTGGCTGATAAAGTCTAACCTCCGCCCTGCCTGACCACGCCCCCGACAACTCTGGAGTAACTGCTGCAAATGCGAACCCAATCGAGCAATCTCCTCAGATATATCCGACCTGTCGGCAAAAATCGCCACTTCTCTGGCAAGCGTTTCATCATCCAATTTCAGTTTTGCGCTAGCGAGCAGCTCATCGACCCTCTTCTTTAGTCTCTTTGCATATCCCTGCACAACAGCCGTACCGCGAGCACGTACCCGCTCAAGGTCCTGCTCTATCGCTCTGCAGTGCTTCTTCAAATCATTTTTGAGAGCAGTTCCTTCGGCAGCACGCATTTGTTTGAGCTTCTCCATCGCATCTTGCGTAATACTTAAAACCATCTCCTTAACTTGCCCTGCCACTTCTTCATCTGGCGATGTCGGCCGAATAATTCCGGGCAAGTTAAGCAAGCCGCCAACATCAATCGGGCATTTCATATCGGCCGAAGAGGCAATACGGCTTAATCTTTCCATATATGCCTGCAAGGCCGCCTCGTCTATATCAAAGAGCACATTCGCCGATACATTTTTGAGCCGAAGCACGTAATTTACCGTCCCGCGTGACAAATTTCCTCGCAGAAGCTTTTCAATATCGTCTTCCAGAAACGCCATCGAGTCCGGCAATCTTATACTGGCCTTGAAATAACGGTTGTTGACCGTCCTGATTTCCACCGCGTACGTTACACCATTGAGCTGGCCCTCTGCGTCTCCATATCCGGTCATACTACTTATCATAGCCACCACGCTTTCAAGCTAAATGCACCTGCGCATGCAGCCATTTTATCTGCGCTTGTGAAAATTTCCCTTTAGCCGCCGAATGAATTTGCATCACCAGGTTCGTTTGTATCGCTGGTCGTAACACCAATCTCGTCAATCAGAGGCGGCAGCTCCGAGCTTTGCGGTCGTTCTGTGGGAAGGGATGTCCGCCGAGATGCACCGCCGCCAAAATCACTGACAGCCGGTTTGTAGAACTTAGCCACTACCACCGCAAGAGTCAGAAATATACCCACCAGCACTATTGTAACCCACGTCAAAAAATCTCCGGTCTTAGAACCCAAAATCCCGCTTGCCATACCGCCGCCAAATGCCGCACTTAAACCGCCACCTCTACCCTTCTGAATCAAAATGATTAGAATCAGTGCCAAGGAGCAAATAAGGAAAATGACGGCGACAACCTTTATAATAAAACTTGCCGCCAACAATGGAAAAACAGTCATATTCGTTCCCCTTACAAATAGCGAACAGGAAAAACTATACGCTACACGCTATACGCTATACGCTAATTATGCTGCTGCCTGAATTATCGCTGTGAAATCATCCGCACTCAAACTTGCCCCGCCCACCAGCAGACCGTCTATATCCTGCTCGGCCATCAAGTCCCCTGCGTTGCCCGGCTTTACCGAACCGCCGTAGAGAATCCGAATTTCCTCAGCCAGTTGGGCATCATACATCTGAAGCAGCAGCTTTCGTACAAAATCGTGCGCCTCCTGGGCCTGCTGGGGCGTTGCTGTCAGCCCTGTCCCAATAGCCCAGACCGGCTCATAAGCTATGGTTACCGCTGATACCTTCTCCACACTTAAGCCGGACAGACAATTCTTTATCTGACGGGTCACCACCTCGTTTGTCTGGGAGGCCTCTCGCTCGGCAAGTAGCTCACCCACACACAATATCGGCAAAAGTCCACCCCCAATAGCAGCAGCAACTTTTTTATTTATCAGCTCGTCAGTCTCACCGATCACGTGCCGACGCTCCGAATGACCGCACAGGGCATAGGTACAGCCAATATCTTTTAGCATCGACGCACTTATCTCGCCGGTAAAAGCACCTTGACTCTCTATGTAAATATCCTGCGCACCGACGGCAATGCTCGATGCGCTGAGGGCCTTGGCCACGGCCTGAAGATAAACAAAGGGCGGACAGACCGCTACGCTAACGCTCTGGCCCGCCGTCTCTAAAGACCCGGAAACAATACTCTCAGCCAGACCTATGCTGGTGTGACTGTCGGTGTTCATCTTCCAGTTACCAGCCACAAACGGCTTTCTCATAAAACTCTCCTTTTTCACCGTCTAACCGTCAAAGCAATTCTGTTGCTCTCGGGAAACTGCCCAATACCGAAAGCTGCAGACAATACTCACGGGCCTTCTCCAGTCCCTCTTGAACTTGTTTCTCCGTCCTGTGCCCTACAAAATCCACGAAGAAATAGTACTCCCACTGCCTTTTCTTGCTCGGCCTGGACTCTATATTGGTCAGATTAATGTTGTATCGCTTGAAAACTTCAAGCACATCAGCCAGGGCACCGGCCTTATGAGCGGTGCTAAACAATACAGCGGTCTTATCCTCACCGGTCGGCTTTGCATCCTCGCAGCTGACCACCAGAAATCTCGTTATATTATTAGCAATATCCTCAATATTTTCGCAGACAACTTTCAGACCATACAACTCCGCAGCAACGCTGGAACCAATCGCTGCGGCGTTCAGCTCGTCAGCCGCCATTTGAGCCGCCTTCGCAGTCGAGGCAACGGGGACAGTTTGCGCCTCCTTAAAAGTGGCGCTTAGCCAGTTCCGGCACTGGGCGAATACCTCCGGCTTTGAGTAAATCTTCTCGATTTCTTCCAGTGGACAATTGCCTAAAAGATTATGGTGAATAGCCATCAGAACCTCGGAGCATATCTTCACGTCCGAATCTATCAGCGCATCAAGCGTCTCTATTACGCCGCCGCCGGTACTGTTCTCTATCGGCACAAGCCCCAAATCGCAATGACCCTTGCCTACTTCATCAAAGATACTCCTGATATCAGCCAGCGGCTCATATTCAACACTCTGGCCAAACTTGAGCATAGCTGCGGTGTGGCTGAAGCTGCCGCCAGGACCAAGATAACCGATTCGCAATGGCCTTTCCAGAACAAAAGAGCCGCTCATCAACTCACGCCAGATAGCCACAAGGCACTTGTCCGGAAGCGGACCCTTATTGGCCTCGGCAATCCTCGCAAAAACCTCTTTTTCACGGTCCGGTGCGTAAACCTGTCCGCCGGTTTTGTCTTTCAGCTTCCCTATCTCCACGACAACTCGCGCACGCTCATTGAGCAGCTTCACAAGCTGATGGTCAAGCTCGTCAATTCGGTTCCTCAATTCTTCAAGAGACATAAATCAAATACTACCACCATGGATATCAGCGCATCAGGAAATCAGAGTGCAGGATATCAGCAAATCAGGGTATCAGGAAAACCTACCTGATGTCCTGATAGCCTGATGCCCACTACCTGATAACCTGGTAGCCTGATAACCTAAATGCCATTTTTCATAAAAACTATTATTACTAACAAAATTTTGCCCTTGCGTCAACTAATTTGACCCATTAGATAATATTTTTGAACCCCGCCCATCCTTGACCAGCCCCTCGGAGGGGCGGGGCGAGGGGCTGGGTGAACACCGAATCATAAGCAAAAAATGCAAAAAACGCTAAAATATACCATTTTCAAGACCAAATGGGGCTATTTCGGCCTTGCCGGCACCGAATATGGGCTCTTGCGAACTCACCTACCCGGCCCGGAACCTGAAAAAATCAAACCGAAACTTCTAAAAGACCTGCAAGCCGCTCAATTCGACAAAACCTTCTTTAAGGCAGCCCAGGAACAGATAACCGCTTATTTTGAGGGTACTCGCCCAGCCCATCCGATGGGCGGGACTCGCGTAAATTTTAGTGATGTCCCCATTGTATGGGATTACTACACATCAACCCCGCCCCTGCGGCAGGAGTCGGGGTCAACCTGTCATTCCCGCACTTTTTGTCATTCCCGCGCAAGCGGGAATCCACAAACGATAGCCAACGCAAAATACACCCACGTTCTACCTATACAAAGAGTTACTGAATTTACCAAACAGGTTTTAACTGCCTGCAGAAATATCGGATTTGGCCGGACAATAAGCTATTCGCGATTAGCGAAAAAGTTAGGCCGACCCGCCGCCGCCAGCCACGTTAGAAATTCTACGAAGGGACGTAAACCGCAAAAAGGGAAGATTTCTAACGGGGCCAGAGCCGTCGGCACCGCACTTGCTAAAAATCCACTGCCCTTGATTATCCCCTGCCACCGCATAGTCCGCAGCGACGGTAAAATCGGCGGCTTCTCCGCCCCAGGCGGAAAGGACTTAAAGGCAAAGTTACTTAAACACGAACACGCAGCGATAATCCCTTGCAAAAGCCTCTGACCCAAAGTGCCTGCAAACCAACCCTATTCCACGTGTATGACACCGCTTCGTTTATCTGCTTCAAGGCTGGCTTTCTTGATAATATCGTAAAGTCTGCGCGAATCCCGTATCTTCTCGAAGACGAACTCCGGGTCCGTCTTGTCAGTTGTTATCAAACCCACGGTACCTATCCCAAGAATACAGTCGAACACGGTTCTGCGCATCTTCAGGTCAATCACCCGGAACATATCCAGATTGTCAACCCTTCGGTCGAAGATGCCTCTGCTCCACTCGATCCGCTCGGCTGTAACCTCATAGTAGATCATCTTGAGCCTGACCATCTTTATCACAAGAAAAAGCATTACCAGTACCGCAAGCGCCACACCGGCAATAACCCTGTATCGGCCGAACGCCAGGGCCTGGCTTTCGGTAAGGTTCAAACCCAGCAGGGCGTTGGCCATATCTTCGAGAGGCAGCTTCACCAGAAGACCCGCCACAACAACAAAGAATAGCCCCTTGATTACCGCCCCAGTCATCCCCCACAGAGATGGCCTACCCTCAAACAGGACGTTATCGTTCGCCCCTTCGGCCTCGGACGACTGCGTATTCGACCCTGAGCTGGCTTCCAAAGCTCTCGCCTTGCCGCTGTTAAGGAATTCATCGCAGAATCGGCACTTAATCGCCCGGACCTGAATCGTCTCGGCACAAAATGGACATTGTCTTGTCTGCAAATCAATAACAGCCATTAACTATATATTCGGAAATATGTGAGGAATTTAAGCAGGAGATTCTTTCACCTCTCATTTTTTGAAAAAATTTGCAAAAAAATGTAAATTATACTTGACATAAAGTTATATATACTTTACATTATGTCTGGTTTAGTATACATACGCAAAGAGAATTATGGTTAAAAAGGGAGAAAAATCATGAATAAAACGCAGAAAGGAGCATTGTGTGCTTTAATAGCTTCATTATTCCTTATTCTTTTTGGCATCTTATTGTTTACCGAAATTGTCATTTTAAAAAACCTATTCATTTCTCTTCATAGATTTATTGCGTTGCTTCTTTTCAGCTTTATGGTGCCTTTGTTTATTTTTCTCCGCAAAAGACAAAGCCTCGCAGAAGTTGAATCAGATGAGCGTGATAACTTAATTATAAAAAGAGCTATATTAGTTTCCTTTGTTTCTGTTTGGATTATGCTCGCTGCAGTTTGTATCATACCACGGTTTATTGTCGGATATACAGGCTCTATTCCTGTTTGGGTACTATCACTTGTTAACTTTACTATCTTTCTTATCGCTATGTTTATATACAGCGCTGCGGTTTTGATTCAGTACGGCAGGGGGGGCAAAGATGGCGAAAAGTGAAATTACGAACCAGATTCGTCGGCTGCGTTTTGAAAACGGCGAAATGACCCAGCAGCAATTGGCTGACCGCGTAGGCGTAACCCGCCAGACAATCATTGCCATCGAATCCGGCAAGTACGCTCCTTCGCTGACTCTGGCCTTTAGAATAGCCCGCACTTTCAAGGCACGAATAGAAGATGTCTTTCAATACGAGGGTGAGGATTCTTAGGCACTTCAAATCGGGGGGTGATTCTGTTAGAATGGGGATTGGTAACTGGTCAATGGTAAATTGGTGAATGGTAATTGGTTATGGCGTTGGCGGTAGTAGCGATAATTGGTCGGCCGAACGTGGGCAAGAGCAGTCTCTTGAACGCACTGGCGGGGTCAATGATAAGTATCGTTGAGCCGACCGCCGGCGTTACAAGAGACCGTGTCAGTACCTTCATCGGGCGAGACGACCGCTACTTCGAGCTTGTCGATACCGGCGGATACGGAGTAGTCGATGCCGACGACCTTAGCGAGCATATCGAGCAGCAAATCCTCCGGGCGATTGAATCAGCGAACCTTGTGATTTTTATGGTGGATATTCGCGATGGTCTTGTGCCGTTAGACGAGAAAATAGCCCGGCTTCTGCGTAAACACGAGCTTGACGTTATCGGCGTTGCCAACAAGGCCGACACCGCCAGGATGTTTCCTGCTGCCGGTGAATTTTCCAAGCTGGGCTTCGGCGAATTTCTTTGCATCTCAGCAAAGAACAATCTTAACAAAGCCGTTCTGCTCGATAAAGTCTTTGATAAACTCGCAGCTTTAGAATCAGCCAAACCGCCGGAGCCGGTTATGAAGATTGCGATAGTGGGAAAAAGAAACGCCGGCAAAAGTACCCTTGTAAACGCTATGGTAGGTTCCGAGAGGGTGATTGTCAGCGAGACGCCGGGCACGACCAGAGACGCTGTGGACGTGCGGTTCGAAAAAAACGGCAAAACCATCATCGTCATTGACACCGCAGGGATAAGAAAGAAAAGCAAGATAGCCAGCAGCATCGAGTTTTACAGCTACGTCCGTGTGACACGGTCTATCCGCCGGGCTGACGTTGTGCTGCTTCTTATAGATGCCGCCACAGCCGTTTCACAGGTGGATAAGAAAGTGGCGCGGTTCATCGTTGAGGAATGTAAAAGCTGCATACTGGTGGTTAACAAGTGGGACCTTGCCAAAGACTCGGCTGTTACCGGCGACTATGAGGAGTATTTGACAAAGCTGCTGCCGGGCCTGAAATATGCGCCGATAGCCTTTACTACGGCAACCGAGGCAAAAAATGTTCAGAGCGTTCTGGATTTGGCGGCTGAAATCTTCAAGCAGACCACAACGTGGATACCCACTGCCAAACTGAACAAGGTGTTTGAAATCATAAAGACAGAGAAAATCGGCGGAGCCAAAGGCAAAGGCGGCTGGCCAAAGATTTACTATGCCACGCAAATCGCCGTCAACCCGATTACGATACTTATGTTCGTAAACAACCCGGAACTGTTTGAGGAGAATTATCGCCGATTTATTATAGGCAGACTGCGAGAGCTGCTGCCCGTAGAGGAGGTGCCCATACGGCTGTTGGCCCGTTCACATAGAAAATAGGCCGTCGTTAACAAGGAAAGATTGGTATGGATACACTTTTACTGATGCTGATTTGCGGGGGTGGGTACCTCGTCGCTTATCATACTTACGGGCGATTTCTCGCCAGAAAAATCTTCAAACTCAACAAAAACGCACTCGTGCCGTCGGCAGAACTTCAGGACGGCATCGACTATATCCCCACTCGCAAGGGGATAATCTTCGGCCATCACTACACCTCGATTGCCGGGACAGGACCGATTGTTGGGCCGGCCATAGGTATTATCTGGGGCTGGCTGCCAGCTATCCTCTGGGTCTTCCTCGGCTCCATCTTTATGGGTGCTGTCCACGATTTCGGCGCGCTGGTGGTCTCGATGCGAAACCAGGGCAAAAGCATCTCAGAGGTAGCTGCCAAATATATCAACATCCGTGTGCGATTCATATTCTTCGCCATTGTGTTTTTGAGCTTGCTGATTGTTATCGCAATATTCGGCGTTGTGATTGCGGCGGTCTTTACGCGGTTTCCCAGTGCCGTCATTCCGGTCTGGCTTCAGATTCCAATAGCGGTCGCTCTTGGTTTTGCGGTTTATAAAAGAGGTGCCAACATTCCTGTTGCAACGGCTATTGCGGTAGTCGGAATGTATCTGTGCATTGCCGTTGGCGGTTGGCTCCCCTGTGGACTTGGCACCGCCTTTGGGATACCCGCCACTGGTTTGTGGGTGATAATCTTGCTGATTTACGCCTGGGTGGCTTCGACACTGCCGGTAACAACGCTCCTGCAGCCGAGAGACTATATTAACGCCTGGCAGCTATTTATTGCGATGGGTCTTCTGGTTGGCGGAACGGTGGTAGCGTCATTAGCTGGTAAACTCCCCCTCGTCGCACCTCATATCAATCCGTCGCTGCCGACAAATACCCCCCCGATATGGCCGTTTATGTTCGTCATAATCGCCTGCGGCGCCATCAGCGGCTTCCATTCACTTGTGGCCTCCGGCACAACCGCTAAACAAGTTGCAAAGGAGCCGGACTGTCAATTCGTCGGATACGGCTCAATGCTGTTGGAAGGTTTCCTGGCGGTGCTGATCATTATCTGCGTCGCAGCCGGCGTAGCAATGGCCGTAAAACTCGACAACGAAACAATCCTGACCGGCCAAGCCGCCTGGCAGCATCAATACAGCTCTTGGTTGGGGGCCAGAGGTATGGGATTGTCTGACAAAATAGCCCCCGTGGTTATTGGTGCAGCCAATATAATGGGGACACTCGGCCTGCCCGAAACGGTGGGAATTACGCTTATGGGTGTATTTATTGCATCTTTTGCCGGCACAACCCTCGATACCTCGGTACGAATCCAGCGCTATGTGATAAGTGAGCTGGCAGCCGACCTGCGAATCCCATTTCTCGCCAACAGATGGGCGGCAACCACCTTCGCCGTCCTTACCGCAGCAGCGTTGGCCTTCGCCACAGGCGCTGACGGCACAGGTGCAATGAAACTCTGGCCTCTGTTCGGAACCTCAAACCAACTCTTAGCTGCCCTGGCCTTGCTGCTGGTTACGCTTTACCTAAAACGCAAGGGCGGATTCAAGTTTATCGTAACTGCGGTGCCGTGCCTGATTATGCTGGTGATTACAAACTGGGCTATGGTTAAAAATGAAACGATTTTTCTCGCCGACAAAAATTGGCTTCTTGTTACAATCGGAGCCGGGATATTTGCACTGGCATTATGGATGACGGTCGAGGCATTTATGGCCTTCTTCAGTGTCACTCATTCGACGGAGCCACCGCAGAAGGCAGACGTATCAACTTAAATTTAGCTTCTGCCGGCTGGTCAGGATTTTTTAGCTCAATTTCGCCTTTGCGGACATACTCAGCAGGAAAATTATAAATAAGCTTTCTTTTTAGAGGTTCTGTGGACATGGCATCCTCATCGTAAATTTCCAATATCACCTGATAACGCATCTCCTCATAGGCCCGTTTTGCTTCCGAGGTCGCTCTGATTGTGATACCGCCTATCACCTCGGGCAAGTTTTCCACCTCAACATCATATTCCCCCTGCAGGATCTGACTTAAGGTAATGCCGAGCGTTGCCGCTGTTATGGTGTAATCACTAAGCCGGTCCTCTTCCGACGGTGCCGTGATTTCCACGGTTCCGGCGGCCTCTCTTATCTGGCCCGGCGCCAGCTCGATATAAGGTTTCTTCGGAACAGCCTCAACTCTTGCCTGCTCAACTTCACTGCGCGTCAACCGAACTTTTGCCGTGAGCGCTTCACCCTCCCAACCCTCAGGCACAAACATATCAACTTTTGACGGTTTGCTTTCTGCCTTTAGAGGATTTCCATCTTCATCAAAACATTTAACCGTCAGTGATTTTTTAACGAGTTTAACAACATTAACAGAAAGCTTATCCGGCTTGCAGGATTCGACCGTAAGCCCGAGCTGCTTTATCTGGCGACTTTGCTTCAGGAAATGCAGCACCTTCAGAGGATATTCGCCGGGGTTGACCATCCCTTCATCCTCAGCATCCAGGAAGAACTCAAGGACCAGCGAGCCATCGTTTAGTTTTCGCCTCGCATTGGTGATTTTGGACGCCGGGCCCTTGAGCACAACGTTATCAACAGAAACCACTGGTTCCTCGTTGAAGCTAACCCAGAGACCCGGATTGGCAGACCTGGCAACGCTTATGGCAGCACCGGAAAAGGGGAACTCTTCGGTCTTGGCTAGATCCACCCAGACCCATATCAAGACCGTCAGAAATATCACAAGCAATACTTTCCCGTAGTTGATTCTTCTTGCCATTAGCGCATCTCGTTACAGAAGAGCATAAGAACACAAGGACACTTACGACTTATGCACGCTTCTTTTAGGAAACCTCCAGAGCCGCTCGACAATCGGTATGTACTCGACCATCGTGCTGCTCAGATGCGATCTGAGACCAGACTCGCTTATTTTCCTGATCAACTTTCCGTTCTCGGCAAGTGAAATAATGCCGTTTTCTTCACTTACTACCAAACAGGTGGGGTCCGAACCTGCCGTTATGCCTATAGCAGCCCGGTGACGGGAACCGAGCTCAACGCCGTCTATACTGCCGGCCTCAGCCAGAGGCAACTGCACCCTGGCGGCAACTACTCTATCGCCTCGTATTATAACGGCCATATCGTGAAGGGCACTGCCGGGATGAAAAATGGTCTTGAGCAATTCAGCTGTTACCTTGGCATCGATCCGAACGCCGGTTTCTATAAATTCCCCCAACGCCACCCGCCCCTCAATAACAATAATAGCACCGGTTCGGGCGGCGGATAGCTCAGTTACTGCGGTAATTATCTCCTCTATGGTCCTTGACAACTGCTGCGATGAGCCCGCCCAAAAACGGGGCTCGCCTATTCGCATAAGTGCCCTTCGAATCTCCGGCTGAAACGCCGCAACAGCAATAATCAAAACAGCAATCAAAAAGCCCTTGTAAAGGTATTCAAGACGCTCGAAGCCAAACTGCTCGATGACCAAATTCAGGATGAGCACACCTGCAATGAGAATGAATATAACCCCCCGGAATAACCTCTCTCCGCGAGTGCCCTCGAGAAAATCCACGGCCCAGTAAACAATAAGGCCGATAAAAAACAATTCAATGGCAACACGCCACCAATCATACCCAGCCACCCGGCCGAAATAATCGATGAGCGTTTCCACAAATCAAATCCCTTTGAAGAAAGCGTGAAACGTAAAGCCAAAAACGTAAAAGTTTTCGATTTTAAGTTATGGCTTTTAACTTTTAGCTTCTGCGCCTCAGGGTATCCTTTTATCGGTTAACTTGCTCGGCTTATCAAGTAACAGAGCCGTGTCTATGTCTTCGGCCAGCTCCTGCCGATTAATACGAGCAGTGCGCAGATGCCTTCTCCTGACCTCTGCCTCGGTCTCACCCAGCTGCGCATAAGAGCCGCAGCCGTAAGCCAGG
>JAUXAH010000374.1 GCA_030614945.1 Phycisphaerae bacterium | reverse complement strand
TGCACCCGCAGCGATGAGGTGCTCGACCGCCCGTGCAAGCTCATCGGAAAAAACCTTCGAGCCGGTATGCCGCTGCCATTGTAAAGAAGCATTCTCAAAACCAAGATAGAAAGTCTTAAAGCCCGCCCGCACCATCAGCTCAGCCAGCTCTCTCGTGAGAAAACAAGCATTAAGACCATTAGGCGTGTGCAGCTTCGCTTTTATGTCCCGTTTTAAGACCTCGTTCAAAAAGGGCATAAGGATTTTTTCCGCCTCGAACAGCAAAGCGTCATCGTAGAAGGCAATATTCTCAACCCCACGTTTCGTTAATAACTCTAACTCGGCTAAAGAGCGTTCCAGTGGCCGTGCCTTGAATTTGCCATAAACCTTAGGGACGGAGCAGTAGGTGCAGTTGAAGGGACAACCGTCGGTTAGCTTAAGCACTCCAACGTTTAGTCTCTCCACGGCCTCCCACAGCACCGGCTGCTTCAAGTCCGGCTTGATAGCTAAATATGCCCAGAGCGCCTCAAGATTTGTCCCCTGCACTAAAAAATACGCTTCTAATCCTTGTGCGTGATTGCCGCAAAGTGTCACGTAGTTACCGCCCAACACGATTTTCGCTTTCGGCCGGACTTTGCGAACATCTTCTATTACCTCCTGGATGCCCTGGTACCAATATGTCATCATCGTTTGGACAAGAACGAAATCGAACGGCTCTTGTTCTGTCAGAAAATCCTCAAACATACCGCGAGGCAAACCAAATCGCCGAAAGTATCGCGGTATTGCTTCCAGGCACTGAGGACTTGAGACCTGTTCGCAATAAAATCTACCTCGACCCCACTGGTCGGATTCAAACTCCTTCTGCTTCGCTACGAAAGGGGCCAATCGGTCGAGATAATCGAAGAGACTAAAATCAACTCTGCCACGCAGATATCCTGCGACGCTCAGCAGCCCGTAGGGTTTTACCCAGAAATCATAAGCGGCAAAGTCATAGATCGGCGGATTTACAAGCAGGATTTTCATTTGTCTATATTTTACGTATAGACCCTTTAGCCGGCCGCAAATCTATGGATACGCACTCTTGCGGTTCTCTAACACGGCAGTTCTTTTCTGAACTACTTCCCGGGCTCCATAACTCGGTCAACTCTGCTCTGCCGTCAGACTTCTTCAACGACCTTAAATCCCATCAGCACACCCAGCTTCTTAATGTTCTCTAAGTGGTCGCCGTAGAAAACTGCGCGGTGCAGCAGCGTCATCACGCCGCCTTTGAGTATGCCGGCGCCCCAGTTATGAAACATCTTGCGAGCATCGGCCACCTCCGTCCAGAACTGCGTCCGGCAGCCGAGCTCGTCGTGGGTAATCTTGAATATCTTACCGGTTGAAATCAGCATTGTGTCGAGGTCGATGAGCTTGGCGCAGGTAACAATCTGACCGATGCGGTTCTCCACGTCCAGCGATACACCTCTTTCGCTATCGCTCTGCGTACGAATGGTGAAGGGCAGACGCTTGCCGGCGGGACCGTCCATCTTGGTCGCCGACGTACAGTGGAAGTGTATCAGCGCATTGCTGGACGTATCGAAGACCGGGTCGCTGATGAACCCGGGAATCCCGAACGCATAGGCGAATATCAGCATTGTCAGCGTCGAGTCCATGTCACCCTCACAGGCCCCGACCAGTCCAAGGTCGTTGAGCTTGCTGAACGTCAGGCATCCCTTGGCCGGTCGCCCCATACAGTTCGAGCTCGTGATGGCCTGCGCCCGTTCCTTGACCATCATGTTCTTTATCGCCAGGTAGAAGCGCGCCGAGTTAATTATCTCTTTCCTTGATGGCTCGACTATCTTCTTGGCCTTACTAATCCAATATCGCTCGGCCTCAGCTTCTGCGTCCTTGATATCGACCGCCTTGTGCGCCTGGAGCGTTTGCTCGACGGTAACCGGAACCAGCTCAACGCCCAGCTTTTTCTTGACCTGCTCGGCAGAACAGGCCGCAGCCGTTCCACGGGGCCCGCGCACGACGATGATGCGCGTTTGACGCAGTCGCGGCGCCACCCGCATCAGGCCAACTATCTGGTCAATCTCGCCCCAGTCACTCGTTGGCAGCAGAACGACCTTCTTGCCGGCCTTGCGCCACTGAGGAAAATACATCCACCCGTGCCCGCTGAAGGGCTGCGAGAACACCGCCGTCGGCAGTCCCACATCGATGAGCCGGTCCATCGCCTGCTTCGGTGCCCCTCCTCCGTGCCCGGAAAGATGGAACAGCAGAACACCGTCAGCATCTTTTACTTTGGCCACCATCTTGTCCACTTTGGCCGGAGGTACCAGCTCGCCGCCGACGAACTTCACGTCGCCGAGTTTCCGCTCCACCTTGGAAAGGTATTTCTCGAACTTGGCTATCTCCTCGGCCGGCCGCGACAGGTAAATCCCCCCTGTCCTGCCAACATAGACCTGGTGGATTTTCACCGCAGGCATCTTAGGCGGCCATTCGCCACCCTCGCCTGCCATTGCCAGCCGACTACCCAAATGCCCGCTCAG
>JAUXAH010000475.1 GCA_030614945.1 Phycisphaerae bacterium | reverse complement strand
ACTCGGGCGATGACAAATACTGGCGACCTCCTCACGAGCCATACCACCCTCCTTGATAAGAGCGACCACGGCCACTGCCATTTCCACAGGGCTAAGGTCCTTTCGAAACAGATTCTCGGCAAGTGCAATCTCGCAAATTTCTCGTTGGTCACCTTCAATTATGCGAACCTGTACTTCTTTAAGGCCGGCTCTTCTACATGCAGCAAATCTGCGATGTCCGGCGATAAGACGGTAACGGTTATCATCAGAGCCGGGAGCCACAACAAGAGGATTAATAAGGCCAATCCTGCTTATCGATTCAGCTAATTCGGCAATACCTTTATTCTCGCCTTCCAAGCGAAGTGGGTTTTCGCCCGCGTCTATTTCTTCCAACTCAATCGTAAATTCCTTTGTCTTTAGCATAGTATTCCCTTATTCCTTCGGTGTTCTTGACCGAGAAACAACCTGCAGAACCGAGGTTCGCCCATCGAGTATACCCATCCATTTCTGACGAATCAAGGTTTTTTTGCAAAAAATGGGGGGAAGCCCGACTAAGGCGTTCGGGGCAAGGTTTTGGACGGAATTTGATAATATGGTGTGTCGGAAGGTTAGGGAACGTTACTAAGCGAGTTATTTGGGGGATTTCTGTTGAAAGTTGACCAGCCAATGCTGTAATATAGGAGCCAGTTTTAGTAATTGAGAGGCTTTTTGTGGCCAAGGTATACGCAGCCCCATAGATAGGCGTGCATGAGAGGAAAATGTTATGTTTGATAAATTAAAGCCGCTTGTAATCGGCGACCTGGAGATTAAAATCCCTATCATTCAAGGCGGAATGGGGGTCAGAGTATCTGTGGCATCTTTAGCAGCAGCCGTAGCGAATTGTGGCGCTGGAGGAACCATCGCCAGTGTGGGGCTTCCTCCTGATACAGAAGAAAACAGGGCCGATGTGCCTAAATCTTCAAGAGAACATCTTATAAAGGAAATAAGACGAGCAAGGGAATTATCCGATGGAGTTATCGGTGTAAACATAATGGTAGCGCTAAGTAATTATGAGGACATAGTGAGGACTACCGCAAAAGAAAAAGCCGATTATATTATTTCAGGAGCGGGACTGCCTATAAGCCTGCCGGAATTCGCAGAAGGTTCATCCATAAAGTTGATTCCACTGATTGCTTCAGCAAGAGGAGCTAAAATCCTGCTGAAAACGTGGAAAAGACGCTATAATCGCCTACCCGATGCTTTCGTTGTTGAAGGTCCGTTATCAGGGGGACATATAGCGGGTTACAGTTTAGAAGAATTGGAATCCGGTAAAGGGACAATGCGAAATGAGCCGCTGCTTGAGAATGCGCTAAAAGATGTTTTGGACCTGGTCGGGCAATACGAAAAAGAGGATGGAGCAAGTATCCCTGTTATAGCGGCAGGTGGTATATTTGACGGCAAAGATGTGGCTAAGTTCTTAAGATTGGGAGCAAAGGGCGTCCAAATCGGGACCAGGTTTGTAGCTACTTTCGAATGTTCGGCAGCCGATGAATTTAAACAGCTTTATATTAAAGCGGGAGAAGATGATATTGTTTTTATACAAAGCCCCGTGGGCATGCCGGCAAAAGTAATAAGGACAAAATTTATCGATAAGATAATGCGTGGTGAAGGGGCAGATTTTAACTGCAATTATCGGTGCCTCAGGACTTGTGATCCTGCTACGGTTCCCTATTGTATTGCCAAAGCTTTGATTGATGCCGTAGAAGGGGACATTGATAATGCAGTCGTACTTGCAGGGACTAACGTTTCGAGAGTGACAAAAATTGTATCTGTAAAAGAATTGATAGACGAAATAGTTGCAGAGACAGTGGAAGAGCTTAATAAAGAATAAGGATTCATCTATAGTAACTGGTTTTAAAAATTAATATGAAAATTCTAAGGATTAAC
>JAUXAH010000565.1 GCA_030614945.1 Phycisphaerae bacterium | reverse complement strand
TCATTCCTTAACGCCTTCATTAACCGCAGAGAACGCCGAGAACGCAGAGGTCAAAAAGATAATAAGACTATTTTCTCCGCGGTCTCTGCGAGCTCGGCGCTAAAAAAAGCATTTATCACCCATCGAACATCTCCTTGCCCCGCCCATTATATGGGCGGGGCTTGCTTATCTGCGCATTGAAAGTGTGCCCGAACCCGGCGATGAATGCAAGCGATTTTTCCATTGCTTATGGCCAAAACCCTTGCAAAAATGGGGCATCACGAGAAGAAATCGGTTGATTTTTCCATTAAGCCGGTTTACTTTATGATAATAACGGCCGGTTCACCGATGGATGTTTCTTTGAAAGTGAATGCAAAAAAATCTGGATTTTCGCCGTTATTATGAGTACAATATCTCGTAGAGGTAGTATATGAGGCAAATTAGAATTACATTACCGCAGAAAAAAATAGGGGATTTTTGCCTCAAATGGAAGATTTCAGAGATGGCACTATTTGGATCTGTTTTGTCAGACGAATTTCATCCCGATAGCGACATTGATGTCCTGGTTAGTTTCAAGGACGACGCCGGATGGGGACTGTTCGATTTTGTGGATATGATTGATGAGCTTAAGGCTATTTTTGGACGAAAGGTTGATTTAGTCGAAAAAGATTCATTGCGAAATCCGTTTCGCAGACAGGCAATACTCGCCGGCAATGAGGTAATATATGCAGCCTGAACAGAGAGATGCCGGTTATTTATGGGATATGCTTGATGCAGCCCGGATGGTGGAACAACTGAGTTCCGGCCAGGATTTTATCCAATACTCAAATGACCGAAGGACACAGCTTGCAGTCGAACGGTCTTTGGAGATTATCGGTGAAGCGGCAAGCAGGGTATCCACCTCTTTCCGCAACGCTCATCCTGAAATCCCGTGGCGACAGATTATAGGCCAGCGCAATGTCCTGATTCATAAATACGGCGAAATCAAGCAGGAGCGAATCTGGAAAGTAGTCAGAGAAAATGTTCCGCAGTTGATTGAGCTGCTAAAACAATTTGTTTGAAGGCTGGCGAAGGTATATACAAATGAAATTTACCCAGTATTTTATTTATACGAGAAAACGGCCGGACCGTTCTTTTATCAAAGAAGAATGGATTCAGAATGCCATAGATAACCCCTTAAGAACAGAAGTTCAGAAAGACGGCAGAATTCGAAAATGGATATACGTAAAAGAAATCGATAAGTATTTGCGGATTATTCTGCTTTCGGACGGTGTAACAGTACACAATGCTTTCTTTGATCGCGATTTTCAGGAGTAATGTTATGAAGATAAAGTACTTTACAGATACGGATACCGCCTTGATGGAGTTTTCAGGCCATCAGGTAGCACAGACCAAAGAGATAAACGAGAATATATACGTTGATTTGGACGAGGACGGCAATCTGGTGAACATGACTATAGAGCATGCAAGCAAGCAAGCCAATATAGCAGAGATAGCTTATCAACAAATCGAAGGCAAGAGC
>JAUXAH010000684.1 GCA_030614945.1 Phycisphaerae bacterium | reverse complement strand
AACTGCGTGTCCAGGGGCGGGGGGTTCGGGCAGGAACGCCCGCTCCCCCGCGCCCCTTCCCACGCATCGGAAGGATACGGAAGGAGAGGAAAGGCAGGAGGCAGAGGATTAGGATTGGGGATTTGCCGCCAGAGCATTTCGGACTACTCGGAGACACACTTTGCAGACTGTGAGTACCTCGTAGCCCTCTCCAGACAAATCTTGACCGCAGAAATCGCAGACCTTCGCACTTGACTCCGGTACTTCTTCCGGGACCACGAATGCGCCGTTCACTCCGAGTTGCTCCTGCATCCCTGTCTGTTCTGTTGCTGCCTTCCGCCACTCGACCGCTTGACGTGCCGTACATCCGCTCACGACTGCCTGATGCACTGCGACTTGTCTTGACGCCTCGTCTTTTATCCCCGCAAGCTCTCTGCCGACTGCGAACTCGATTTGTCCCTGCACAAGCCCTGCTTTCACTTCGTCCGGCCATCCGAGAATCCGTAGCCTCTGCTGGACCCAGCTTTCCGACACGTGCAGCACTTCCGCGAGCTCCTTCTGATTTAGGCCCATCTGCTCCATTTTCTCCGCGCAATACCTTCCTTCGTCTATTGCGTTCACTGGCTCTCGGAGCCGATTCTCTGCTACTGTCGCCCACGTTGCCCACTCCGCGTCGCGCGATACAATTATCGCTGGAATGTGTGTCAGTCCGGCTGCTCTGGCTGCCATCACTCGCCTTGTTCCCGCAATGACCACGAACACCTTTTCTTCTTCACGCACTACGACTGGAACTAAAACGCCCTTCGCTTTTATACTGCTCCGCAGCTCCTCCATTTTTTGCGGTTTGCACAGCGACCGCAAACTTCCCGCCGCAAATTCAACAGCATCCAGCGGGATTTCTTCGTAACGCTCCTTTTCTTTTTCAGCCACGTTCGCCCCTTTCGATCACATCGTCGAACTTTTCCATTTCCAACCTGCCCTCTTTGTTTAAACGCATCACCAGCAAACACGGATAACTGATTTTGAGCGCTTTTGTGATCCTCGCCGGAATCACAACGGCAAGGCTTCCGCCGTGCTTCAACACGTTCCGAACATACATTGATTTTCTCCTTTCTTTTTCTTCGTGCAC
>JAUXAH010000708.1 GCA_030614945.1 Phycisphaerae bacterium | reverse complement strand
CACGCCAAAAACAATAAGTAATAGAATCAGTTTCTTACAACACATAATAAATACCTCCTTCAAAATTTAAAATAATAATTGTTATTTACCCAGCCCCTCCGAGGGGCTGGGCAGGCTTTCTGCTTCGGCTCGGCCCGCTCCTCGGAGGGGCTGGCCTCGGAGCCAAAGCCCGGCAGTTTGCCGGATTGTTTCCAGCAGGCATCCATAAAAAGCCGCGGAGTTTTAGACAGGATAACAGGATAAAACAAGATAAAATAAAAAAACCCTGTTAATCCTGTCAAAAAAAGGAGCATCAAGCTTCACCCCGCCCATCCTGGATGGGCTGGGTTCACGACTGATTTTGCCCGTCTGAAAACAACGTCCCAAAACAAGCAGCAAAGACCTTCACCAAACCCTGTGCCTGCCTTTAAGAAACCTAATTCAGGACTTGACTTTATCCACCTCCTTTCACAAGCCCGGTCTGAACTGTTAATTAAAGTTAATTGAAATATGAAACCCTTAGCTCCGCCCCGCCCTTGTCGCAAGGGCGGGGTGGCCCTCGCTCAACAATTATTTCAGTCGATTTACGGAAAACCTATACAGATTTCGCGCACAAGTAAACCAAGCTTACACACGCTTCGCTAACCATTTTTATACCAGATTAAACACCTGCTCGTCAAGAAAAATCTTGAAATATTTTTTTTAGAGATTACGCATATTTTTTGATAATATTGTGCAAAAATGCGTAACTTCCTTGTTTGCAAAGTCTTACAAAGATTCGGCGGAGGAAAATTGAGCAAAATCGCCGCTGGAGCAGCTATTTTTTCATCTCTGCGGCGTTAAAAATTATGGAAACGGCGACTACCTCGTCTGGGCGGAGGCCCAGCCGTAGTCCCGATAATTTTTCTCTGTGTTTTCCGCGTTTTCTGCGTTTAATCGGGGTTTGCCCCCACAGGCTTACCTGAAGCGCTGAGAGCGTGTACAATAAGTGCCCATCCGAATAACTTTTGTGAATTCCTGTCATTGCGAGGCCTGAAAGGCCGTGGCAATCTCAAACGCTCGAAAATC
>JAUXAH010000220.1 GCA_030614945.1 Phycisphaerae bacterium | reverse complement strand
GAAAATGTTCCTATCGGAGCCAACGATATAGATGAGCTGGTGGACTTTGCAAAACAAAATGATGTAGGGCTTGTGGTGGTCGGGCCGGAAGACCCGCTGGCAGCAGGGGCGGTTGATGCGTTCGAGGCGGCCGGCGTAAAGGCGTTCGGGCCGGGCGCAGGGGCGGCACAGCTCGAAGCGGATAAGGCATTTGCGAAACAACTGATGCGCTCCAGCGCCATCTCGACCGCTGAGGGCAGAATCTTCGAGCGGTTCCGCGATGCCAAAGCATATATCGCCAGCAGAGACGAAGCGGTGGTTGTAAAGGCGGCAGGGCTTGCAAAAGGCAAAGGTGTGTATGTTTGCGATGACCCTGCGGACGGGATATTGGCGGCTGAAAAGATAATGTGCGATAAGATATTCGGGCAGGCGGGTGAGAAAATCATCGTCGAAGATAAACTGTTAGGTGAAGAGGTGTCGATACTGGCTTTTGTGGACGGTCGAAACATCTACCTTATGGAATCATCGCAGGACCACAAGCCCATCGGCGATGGTGACACGGGGCCTAACACCGGCGGAATGGGCGCTTACAGCCCAGCGCCGGTGGTAACTGAGGCGATGATGGACAAAATCGCGGGCGAAATTTTAGTGCCGGTGGTTGATGGTCTGAATCGGAACGGCACGCCGTATAAAGGTGTGCTGTATGCAGGGCTTATGATTACCGGCGGCGGTCCGAGGGTGCTGGAATTTAACGTTCGCTTCGGCGACCCGGAGACGCAGCCGATTTTAATGCGGCTGAAAAGTGATTTGCTGGAAGTTTGTCTTGCAGTCTGTGACGGGAAATTGGATGCGGTTACGCTCGAGTGGGACCGGCGAGCGGCGGTTTGTGTGGTGATGGCTTCCGGCGGTTATCCCGGCGCTTACGAAAAGGGCAAAAGCATAACCGGCGTGGCCGAGGCCGAGCAAGTCAAAGACGTTGTTGTGTTCCACGCAGGCACGAGAAGCCAAGATGGGGCTTTAGTTACTAACGGCGGCAGAGTGCTGGGTGTAACCGCTCTGGGGGAGCAAATAGCAGATGCAAAGGCAAGAGCGTACAAAGCCGTCGATAAAATAAAGTTCGACGGCGCTTATTGCCGACGAGATATTGCAGATAAGGCGATAAGAAAATGATTATTGGTTATTGGTTATTGGTTATTGGTTATTGGTTATTGGTAATTGGTAATTGGTAATTGGTTATTGGTAATTGGTAATTGGTTATTGGTAATTGGTTATTGGTAATTGGTTATTGGTAATTGGTTATTGGTAATTGGTTATTGGTAATTGGTTATTGTACTACGAACCCAAAACTCTGTGTGTTCTCTATGGCTCAACCCAAAACTCAAAACTCGAAACTCAAAACTAAAATATGCAAGCTTGCCGGAGTTTTGATTTCGGTTTTTTGTTTATGGCTTGTTTTTGTGCTGGTAGGCCGGGCCCTGCGTCATATCGCCATAGGACAGATTTCTGAGTTGACCAATACAAAAATCAAAACCAAATCGGTTAATTTCAATTTTGACGGCTCGGTTGTTATCGAGAAGCTTGTAATCAGCCCTTACCAGAAACAAAAATACGATGACGCCATACTCAAAGCCGAGAGGGTGTATGCACGCTTTGGTATAGGCAGCTTATTGCTGCTGCGTCCCCGGCTGAAAAAAATAAGTGTTAAAGATTTTGTTTTCAATGTCCAATACGATTCGGACACAGGCCGATGGAATGTAGCTTCACTTACAATCAGGGCCCCCAAGGGCGGCTCGGGAAAGATACCCGCTGTTCTTCTGGAAAGTGGGTCGCTGCAATACAGCAAGGTATCGAACGGCAAGCCCAAAGTGGTTGCGGCAGTACCGCTTAATGCAGGATTTGGGCCTGCCAAGAAGGCGCGGGACGGTTACCGCTTCCATATAACAACAGATAAAAGGGCCGACTCCGGCGAAAGCACGCTGGTTGGATTCTGGCAGCCCGCCCCGCCCCTCGGAGGGGTGGGGCCCGGGCGGGTTACAATTGCCGGTGGTATTTCATCGGCGGATATCCCTGCATTTGAGAAGCTGTGGACGATAGATGTTCTGGCCGGTGAGTTGAGTTACCAACAGGACAATAGTTATTCGCTGAATCTTAAAATAAGAGATTTGGCCGGCACAGAAGGAATCGGCGGTGATGCATTTGCCTTCGAGAGGCGAGCATTTTTGGAGAGATGGAGCACATTTAGCGCTTTGCAAAGATTTTTCAGCCAATACCGTCCGCGTGGACAAGTTGACATCGACCTCGAAGCATGTGGCAATTTTGGCCGACTGAGCGAAAGTGCCTTAGCGGGCACAGTGTATTGTAAGGACGTTTCGATTTGCGACCGCAAATTTCCCTACGTGATAGAACACATAATTGGGGAGGTAGATTTTACGGATAGAAGTTTTGAACTGAAGAATCTAAGGGGCCGGCATAATGACGTCAATCTGGCTTTCAATGGACGGTCTAAAGATTTCGGTCCGAACCGGCAGTACCAAATCCAGATTACGAGTGACAATGTGGCCCTGGACAATGAGTTGTATGATGCGTTAAGCACCGAACAGAAGACATTCTGGTCGGCTTTTTCTCCGAGGGGCGCTGCGGCGATAAACTACTGTCTCTATCGGCAGTCAGAAACGGACAAAGGGCGCATCCTGGCGGTCAAACTGCTTGACGTTGAAGCTGCATACCGCCGGTTTCCTTATCCCTTGAAAAATCTTACAGGCGAGCTGTTTTTCGATGACGAGAGTATAGTAGTTTCGGACTTAGTTTCGCAATTGAACGAGCGCAAAATAACCTTTAGCGGCAAAGTAACGGAGCGCAATACCGACCGGCCGATATATGATGTTTTAATCAAGGCAAACAATATTCCGCTGGATTCGACACTGGCTGCGGCGTTGCCGGCTGAGCAAAAGCGTTTATACAGTGATTTTGATATGACCGGTCTGGCCGATGCCGAGGTGAAGATTTTTACACCGGAGCAAGGTTCCGGCCCGACAAGTTTCACCGCCGACGTCTCCTTCGAAAAGACTTCTTTGACGGTCCCTGTTTTCGAAAATTCAAAAATCAAAGCGGGGCCGGCGAAGGTGAATCAATTTCCCCTGGTTATCTCTGATATATCGGGAAAGGCAGTTTTTACGCCTGATTTGATACGTATTGAAAATTTAACGGGCCGGTACGGTAAGAGTCTGGTTTCACTTACCGGTCGAATCCGGCCTGGAGGGGAAGCTAAAAAGCCCGGCTATTGTTTGTCTCTGGGGGCTGAGCAGGTGGAGTTGAATGATGATTTGATTGGTCTTCTGCCGACGTCACTGAAAAAAATCGTCTCCGGATTGCAGCCGGAGGGGAAGATAAATTTCAGCGCCAATTTGAATAGAGGCGGCAGGGATGATTGTCCTGATTATAGGCTAATAGTGGACTGTCTGGGTAATAGTGTTAATTTTGAGCCGTTTCCCTATCCCCTAAAAGACCTCACCGGCAGGTTAATAATAACAACGGACAGTATCACGCTAAAAGATGTTACTGCAACCGCCGTCGGTAACATCCAGGCAATAGCAAATATCTCGACGGTAAAGCTAAACGGTAAAATAGCTTTAGCTGATAATGCTTTCGGGGACGGCTGGTTTCAACCTTCGGCCGGTGACATTACCCTTACGGCAGAGAGTCTCAAGATTAAGGGCAAATCCTTGACGGGCCTGAGAGCAGATATTTATTATGACCTCGAGATGGAGAGCTGGGTGGCTAAGAATTTAATTGCCGATTGCTACGGCGGCAGACTGGCGGGTAAATTGCAATTGAGAAAGCCGGGCGAGCCCCGTCCCCTGCCGCAGGGGCGGGGCGAGGCGGATTTGGAGTATGTGCTGCAAATAAGTTTTGACAATATCGACTTAAAACAATTTCTCCCGGACACAATTCAGGATTCAGAATTCGAGATTGCAAATTCAAGATTCAAGGGCTATACCAGCGGGCGAATGAGCGGCTCATTGAGCGTCAGGGCGACGGTTGGTGAAAGTTTGCCACGCATCGGCAGATGCAGACTGCAAATAAGCGATATTCAGGTTGGGAGACTCTCGCCGCTGGTGAAGCTGCTGCAATTAAAACTGACAGAGTCAGAGCAATTTGCTTTTGACCGGATGCTTGTTGATTCATATATTAAGAATAACAGACTGTTTCTTAAGCAGGTTGATTTAGCCGGCGAAGACCTGGCCTTTACCGGCTCGGGCCGGATGGACCTGCAGAGCCGGAATGTCGATTTGATTCTTTTTGCGCGGGGCCATCACCGGCTTGCCACGGCGGAGCCATCGGTTTTGCAATCTCTGGCTGAAGGCCTC
>JAUXAH010000540.1 GCA_030614945.1 Phycisphaerae bacterium | reverse complement strand
GCGTTGAAGCCGTACGGAAACGAGCGGTGGAGCGTCAGCAAGTGATTATGCCGGCATGAGTAACGATAAAACAGGTGAGAATCCTGTTCGCCGAAAGCCTAAGGTTTCCTGGGGAAGGTAAATCCGCCCAGGGTTAGTCGGGCCCTTAGTCGAGGCCGAAAGGCGTAGACGATGGACAGCAGGTTAATATTCCTGCACTATGTACCGAAGGTTATAACTGTGGGGGTGACGCAGTGGCAGAGGCTGGAAGCTGATTAGTCGCGGCTATCCTGCCTGAGGTGCCGTCGGTAGGCAAATCCGCCGGCGTAAAGGCACCAAAGGACGGCGAGGGCCGATTTAAGATGCCTGAGCAGCCCGAGTTACTGCCGAGAAAAACCTCAAACAGGACGACGGTGCATATCCGTACTAAAACTGACACAGGTAGGCGAGGAGAATATCCTAAGGCGCTCGAGAGAACCGTCCTTAAGGAACTCGGCAAATTGACCCCGTAAGTTTGCGATAAGGGGTCCCTCCAGGTGCGCTTGGTAATTCATTATTGAGCGCATGCTGAGGGCGCAGTGAAGTGGCTCTGGCGACTGTTTATCAAAAACACAGTTCTCTGCTAACACTTAAAGTGGATGTATAGAGAATGACGCCTGCTCGGTGCCGGAAGGTTAAGTGGATGGGTCATCCCGCCCTATTTTGCCCAGAGGGTGGCTATGTATTACGTTTATGTCTTAATTGAAAATCGAACAAAAAGAAGCTATATCGGTTTCAGCAGTGATTTAAAGCAAAGGATTTCTGATCACGATAGTGGTCGAGGATGCAAGACTACTAAAGGCGGCAGCTGGCAATTAGTTTATTATGAAGCCTTTGCTTCTAAAGAAGATGCGCTTGAACGAGAAAGAAAACTGAAACATCATGGCATGGCTAAGAAGAAACTGTTCGAGAGATTAAGTAAGTCATTTGCTGGTCAAAATAGGGCGGGAGAAGCTCCTAAATGAAGCCCCGGTAAACGGCGGCCGTAACTATGACGGTCCTAAGGTAGCGAAGTTCCTTGTCGGGTAAGTTCCGACGTGCATGAACGGCGTAACGACTGGAGCACTGTCTCGAGGACGGACTCGGTGAAATTGTATTTGTGGTGAAGATACCACATACCCGCGGCAAGACGGAAAGACCCCGTGAACCTTTACTATATCCTGGTATTGATGCCTGGCATATCTTGCGTAGGATAGGTGGGAGGCGATGAGGCGTTCCTTTCGGGGGACGTGGAGCCAACCTTGAAATACCACCCTTGCTATGTTAGTCACCTAACCGCGACCCGTGAAACCGGGCGTGGGACCGTGCCAGGTGGGTAGTTTGACTGGGGCGGTCTCCTCCTAAAAGGTAACGGAGGAGTTCAAAGGTACACTCAGCGCGGTTGGCAATCGCGCATAGAGCATAAAGGTATAAGTGTGCTTGACTGCGAGACTTATAGGTCGAGCAGGTGCGAAAGCAGGACCTAATGATCCGGTGGTTCCGTGTGGAAGGGCCATCGCTCAACAGATAAAAGGTACTCCGGGGATAACAGGCTTATGACTCCCGAGCGTTCATAGCGGCGGAGTCGTTTGGCACCTCGATGTCGGCTCATCACATCCTGGGGC
>JAUXAH010000114.1 GCA_030614945.1 Phycisphaerae bacterium | reverse complement strand
TCTTCGGCTTCGGCTTTCATGTCGCATAATACATAATTCACGACAAACCGGCAATATCGATCCTGTATGCTCAAAATAATATACGACACATCATAAACACTGAAAAACGAAATTAATACTTGACACAGTGTCGTGTAATGTTTATCTTCCGGCAAATAGATTTCGCTTTATATGAAACAGGTACTTTTTATGATCATAATTCATGACAATGACCCTTCCGGCTTTTTTAAGTCTGAATACACGATTACAAAAATTGATTTCAACCCCGATTTCGTCATTCTTACATGCTTAAATTCTCATGATCTCGAAAGTACTATTAAAATTGAACGTTATGATTTCATTACAATCTGTAAATGTTTTTGCGACCAACCTCATCTCTAACATCTTAACGGAGGTTTTCCATTATGTCAGACATACTGGAGTTTCTCAATGATCAAGGCCCCAGGCCATTAATCTCCTACATTTTTTATTCTGAAGGAATAATGCCCTGTTGCGGTAAAGATGTGTTCTTTTTCAGAGGTCCACGGGGAGGACTGTGTCAGAACATTAAATGCTTTCACTGTAATCATAATTGGAATATCTGTGAGGAAACTCGCTACATCGAGGACATTGAAAAGGAAATACCGGTCCCGGAGACACACCAATTATAAATAAGGAGCTTTCCCATGACGCCAAATCCCACACTTGATAAACATTTTAAACAAACCAAAGATTCATTGAGATTGTTTTTCTATGAAAAAAGAGTCATGCCGTGCTGTTTTAATGTACGAAAATATGTTTCTGGCCATCAATACGGTCCATTTACGAATATTACGTGCGTTCACTGTGGTCACCATTGGAATGTTAATTTATGGACAAAATTTATTAAGGATATCGATCCCGACACACCGATTCCGGGAGCACACCAAACATGAAAAATCATCAAAACCTTGATCTACTCGAGTTAAATAAACCTAGCGACAAAGACCTTTTTTTCATTCACAGGATCATGCCCTGCTGTAGTAAACCTAAACATTATTTCCATATATCCAATACTAAAACTTTTACAAATATCAGTTGTTTTCATTGCGGATATAAATGGCGTATTAATTCACGATCTCAAATCATTGAACATTTTATTAAAGAACCAGGAGAATAACTCATACACGTGCGCCGGTAGCAAAGTGCTTTATGCACCAACTCGCCAGGTTGGATATGTCGGTTGGATTCCGACACCGGCGCTCCATAATTCACAAGACAGGAGCTTAACCCATGGACGACAGAACTAAATCATACTACCCCGAGTCCCCGACCTGTCCAAACGGTCCCTCAACTCTACTCGAGCGTGAAATACCCTTGCTTCTACGCTGGGCCAAGCAAACATCCATTAGAGATTTCACCATGATCTCTTTATGTCTCAGCACCGGTTTAAGAAACTCCGAACTCTTATCCCTGCGAACTGAAAACATAAGTCCATACGGTATAATTACAAATATCCTCGAATTACCGGCCGAAATAGCAAAGGGACATCGCCCCCGGAGTATTCCCTTGAAAGCCGAAGTAAAAACCGATCTTGAAGCATTTTACATTTGGAAGGAGCATAACAACGAACCAGTGCTCACCGGTGATTTTTTATTTGTTTCATCACGTGCACACAATAAACTTAGTCCCAGGGACTTTCAACGAATAGTTAGAGATATTTCAGCAAGAGCCATAGGACGCTGTATAACGCCCCACACCCTCCGGCACACCTTTGCCACCCGACTACTCAGACTGTCTAATTTAAAGATAGTTCAGGACGTCCTGGGGCATAAAAACATACAGACAACTCAGATCTACGTGCATCCCTCGATTGACGAAGTTTCCGAAGCCGTAAATAGGATGTAAACGCTTAACCAGGGTAAATAATGTCATTCATTAAGTATCCGCAAAAAGCCTTTACCGCCGATCTCACACACGCCGAGAATACCGTTCTTCTCAGGCTTCTTCTTCAACACTATCGCCGATGTGGAAACGACTATGATGGAGAATTCTCTATAACGGATCGGGACCTGGCCAGTCTCACCGGATGCTGTTTAAGGACTGTTACCCGCGCAAAGAAAAACCTCAGGGACAAGGGTATAATTTTTTTTTGGCGTGGGTTCAAAAACAAAACATGGTACCAGATTACACCCACCTGACAGCCCTTTTTCAATCCTAACTTGTACTACTGAGGAGTGCAAAGTGTACTACTGAGGAGTACAAACCCGTACTACTGAGGAGTACAAAGTGTACTACTGAGGAGTGCAACACAACAATTATTGTATTAGAGGTTATTAAGAGTCTTAAAGAGGTTAATAAAGAGTCACACATATTGACATCGTTTAAAATACAAGAATGAGGACGTTTACTATCTAAGCGCGCACCAATCCATACTCTTTCACTTTGAATTGTCGATAGTGCCATCAGTTAGGCCGTCATTTAGAAAGCCTCATGCACACTGTCAAGGATAAAATCAGCATAAAACCGCTTTGCTATTTATATGATTTTTTCCTCCACCCCCCTTTTTGCTCATCCCCTGACAGCGTTTTATTCGGCTTGGGATATATCTGCTGTCGTTTCGGTTTTGCCTCAACGTTTTTGTACTATGTCATTAAGTAAGTTTTTGTTGTGATATTAAGCTTTACTTGCCCTGGCTGAAGTCCTCCCGGATCCGGCGGACCATAGACTGATTTATATGACGACATTGAAATCGTACGGATCCTTTTCACAAAAATATTACATTATTGAAACACATAGACTTACAGAAACGGCCGGCAGCCAGGGAATCCGCCTCGAGCTTGCCGGCAGCACAAAGTAAAACGACATAAGAATTCGGAGTGATCACACGCAAGGACGTGCGGAGCACTCCAAAAAAAAGAGGGAGATATCACAATAAATTGTGAAGATCTCCCTCGATGAGTTTTCTGACTTCATCAGGTCTCTATCATCGTAGCCTCGTTCGGCCATGATGTTAATATTATTTAACGACTTTAAATTCTGTGATCACAGAAATACCGGTTTTTACCCTTTTTAGGCCTAGAAAAATGCACCGTTGTTTTTATTTAACTTACAGAAATTTATCAGCTGGTCCGGAGCGGAGTTCCTGATCATGGCGCCAGGATCCTTCCGGAGGATATCCGAATTGTTAAACGACATGATTTTTCCCTGGTTATGCTCATCACCGTCAGGATCCTGCGGGCCCTCATCTTTTCCGCACCCGCCGACCAGGGCAGCCATGATCAACAAAACCACAAACATTTTTTTCATTTTATCATCTCCCTGGTTAAATCACAACAACCGGTATATTGTTATCTTCCATCACCGCAATAGTATCCTCATCGATGGACTCACAGATTAATAATAATTTTGGCCTTACAAAATGCGGAAAGTCTTTCCTGAATAATGACCAGTAGCCTAATAACTGCCCCAGGGTTCCAAGACCCGCACGTCTCTTTACTTCAATAATTGTTGGTATATCTCCAACCCAGGCCAACACATCAATTCTTTTCTGAGTGATCGCCGTAGCCATCCGCTTTATGTTATCTTCCCACTCGATATTCAAAATCATCCCTTCTCCAACACGATAATCATAATCACAAGTAGAATAATAACCAGGATGGGCATCAATGAACCTTTCCCATATAATGGCCTCATCTCCCAACATATGAGCGTACTTATGCTTCTTTCCGTATGGATACCGGCCGGACAAAATATTTACTCAGTTCCTTTCTCAGCCTCACTATACTTTACTTCAATTTCCAGTTCCCACTCTTCCAAGAGTTTTGCACCCTCACGCTTCATAACATTATACAAATTATCGAGGCGTGTAAAGTCTTTTATTTTTCCCTTCAGGCTTACAGTTACTTGAGGCTCATCCATATCAAAACCTTTCTATTAATTTCACTTCCAGGCTAAAATCCCATTTTCTCATATATCTCGCAACCTGTAACTTTATAGCTTTCAACAGATTATCAACATAGTCAAAATGCAAAGGTGTTCCGGTTATCTCTATACGGTAAGACTCCCTGAGGAATCCGAATATATTTATTTCATAATCACTGGAAAAACGATCCAGGCGAGGCCTCAATAAATTTATCAGGACCTGCTGATCGCCTTTTTGCAACACGTCTCCATTCATTGTTAATTTGAAATTACCAGGCATATAATTATTTTTTTTGTTTTTACAAAGTAAAGGTATGATTTTCAGGCTACATTGACCACAGCTTCTCTAGTGTTTTAACTCCTATATAACCCATTGTTTCTATGAACTTGCTTACTGTCATCTTTAGGACCATAATGATAAATTGAACGATTATCCTCTTTATGGCCGAGAGGTTTACTTTCATTCCCCGCATATTATTAAACCATGATCTGAATTGTGAGGGAGTTTTCCTCATTACATCATCTTGATCAAACTTTTTCAGGGACCATACATCGATAGATTTTCCCTTTGACCTGGCATATTGAATTGTGTTGTAAGTTCCGCCCCGGCCGCGGAAATCATAAAACGCACGTGTATGCGAAGAATTATCGACCAGGTAACGATTTCTTAACGTGAAACGATTCCGGCCGGCGTTACCTAATTCAATAACTTTTGTCGACCACCTTTTAGTTATCGCCCGGGTGGAAAGAGGTTGATCCGAAAGCCTGTTAGGAACTACCACAGTACGCCGTGAGTGAGGCTGAGTCTTTCCCAGGTACTCTAATGCATCACTATCAACGCCACGAGCGCCACCAAGCAGATATTCCCTCCCACGCAGACGATCCAGACCCCTGTATAAGCTTCCACGATCAGGATAGTCCCTGTGACCGGTAATAGCAATTATATTCGACTGAAAAACATCTTCCGGCATAACGAAAGCTCTTTCACCAAGACCCCTGTAAGCGGGCGTATTCTCATGAGCCTCAATTTCTCATTTCGAACGCCCGCTAACACTCATTTTTCTTATCGTGCGGGTGAATTCAAATGACTTTTGATTCTTTTGCGCATCTAGAGTAAAAGCACGAAACAGAAAAATGAGCACCACACCCCAAGAAGGCGGGCGGGCGGCTCGCCCAAAATCCGCTCGCCAGCCCGCCCGCCTATGTATTCAAGGTTTACAAAGGAAATTATTAATCCAATGAATAAAAAACAATAAAATCTATATTAACTGCTGTATGCTGTGCTTCAACTACGAGCGAGTCCTGAAATTCCATATTTATCATTACCGGAGTATTTTGCTCTTGTAACATTCCCTGCCAAGCATCTTCACTCGGTTCCAATGCAAAATACCAGTTATCCGCACCAGGTACTATTATTCCTGATTGATACTGCCTACCATCAATTACTAATTTCACTCTTCCCCCACCAGTTGCATCAGTTGCGATCCCCAACATTATTAATTTTCCCGACCCTGTTATATTTAATACTTCAGTAAAAGCACCACCCGGATTTTTAAGATGAGTTGATTCAAACTCTCCCCTTATCATCTTTGCCGTAATCGCATCCGTTATAGTTCCAATGTCCGTTCCCCTGATGTTCCCTGTATCAGTTTTAACAGCCGGAAGGTCAGTATCATGTACGTCCACCAGGATAACACCATTATCATCCACAGCTCCCTTAACAGCCGGCAAATCAGTATCATGAACATCTATTAAAAGTAAACCTGTTTGCGTTACAATAGTTTCCACTCCCGGAAGATCAGTGTCATGTATGTCCGCCACTATAACACCGACCGCATTTACTGCATCCAAATTCGCGTCAATTTTTGTTTCATTTGCATTAATATTCGTCTGTATGGCCGGAACGTCAACAGCCCTTATATTGTCAACCACACCATCAACCACCGCCAGAGCCGCGGTTAACGCCGCCAGTTCCACATCCACACTTATGCTGAATGAATTTGACATTTTCTTTTACCTGTGTACTATTATCTCGAAATTTGCAACACTTCCCGGAACTCGATTTCTAATCCGCACTCCGTAATGTGTAAACCCCAGGGAAGAAATCCCGACCCTTAATCTTCTATGGTCCATCCACACCTCCGCTTTATTCCTAAACTGTATCTCAACTGCAAAAAGCTCTATGTCAAAATCCGTTAATAAAATCGCATCTTCATACACATACGTCTGTACAGCATTCCACGCATCAGGAGCGTTATCCTGGTGACGTGCCATCCACTCAAAAGGTACTCC
>JAUXAH010000488.1 GCA_030614945.1 Phycisphaerae bacterium | reverse complement strand
CTCTTAACATAGGGTAAAAATTACCTACTAACAATAACAATATAACAATACCAATACAACAACAACAAATAGTAAAAAAATTTGTTATTGCTGCTGTTAATTTTAAAAAATTAAAAGAGAAGAGAAAATGAGAAGACGTTAAGAACCTGGACTTATCAAACCCCTTATAAAAATTTAGAAAAAGTTACCGAATTATTGAGCTAGTACAACCGCCCCCTTGAACTTATGAACCCCGTATTTTCCAACAATCAAAGACACGATACATAACCAAGACCGACAATAATTAGACTCTCGATTAGGCGGTCAGCTGCAGCGACTAGTTATGCGTCGTTCTCAAAGACCTCCATCGCACGGCGCATCTTGCCAATGATGTCCACATCAAACGGGCAGCGCTCGATACAAATCTCGCACTCGATGCAATCTGAACCTTTCGCCGGGAGGGAGAGGTATAACTCCCGGTTAAATTTCTGGTGAAACGGCGTGAGTCCATAGTACTCGACATAATTTAGATAGTAGATGCCGCTGGGAATGGGGATGCCCTGTGGGCAGGGGAGGCAGTGTTTGCACCGCACGCACTGTCCCCGGAGCCAATATTTTAGCTCGTCGTGCAGAGGGGTGTCTCGCTTCTCCTCAGCAGATGCCATCAGGTAGCTGAGGGCATGGCGCATCTGGTCAACGTTCCGGGGGCCGGGCACAGCCGTGGCGATGGGCTGTGAGAGGACGTAGTGCAGGGCACTGGGCCGGCGTGATGCCAGTGGGAGACCCCTCTCTCTGCAATAGCACGCCACCATAATAGGGCTTCATGGCGACGACGCCGACTCGATTTTCGGCGCAGGTCTCCAGAAGCACCGCCCGCTCATGGTCCCCGTGGTGTTGGTAGAGATTAACCGGGAACATGAGAACATCGATCAAGCCCGACTCGGCTGCCGTGCGGGCAACCGCGGGGTCGTGGTTGCTGAGGCCAATGAACCCGACGCGACCGTCGTGCCGGTACCGTTCAAGTCGGTCGATCCCCTGCATCGCCCAGTTCTGCCACAACGATTCGGTATCTACCATGGTGAGCATGGCGATCTCAGCGTAGCCGTTTCCCAGACGATCGAGGGCCTGATCAAAACAGCGCTGGCAGCGATCAACCGGTTCGTGGTAGACGAATCCCCAGTGGAGGCAGAGCACTAGGCGTTCGCGATGACGGCGAATGGCCGGGCCGATGGCTTCCCAATAATCGGAATGCGCGTCCGAGGGGTCGTTGTAGACCAGATCGATATAGTTCACTCCGGCCGGTACAGCCAGGTCGAGCACCGCATCCATGTTCTCGCAGTTATCGATCAGATGCTCAGTGCCGAGCCGATCACACCGACCTCGAGATCGGTCCTACTCAGGGTTCTGGTTTCCATGGTCATGGCTTTGTTCCTCCTTTTATTTGGCGACCGTTGAGCGCTTGCGCGTCGAACGCCCCAGTCATTCCCGGTGCAAAACTCCCGGTTGAACTTAAATTTAGAGGCCTTTCTCGGCTTGTTTCAAGTGGTTCCGGCGTCTCGAGACAGCCGCATAACATGTATTGTCAAGGGGACGGTTCTTTTGACACTTTTCTTACCGTTTCCCGATTTACTCCAATTAGAAAATTCTTAGGGTTAAATCTTTATTCTTGACAATTAATTAAATTATTTGACCCCATATCTTTTTAATTTTAGACAACAATATAATTTTTTATTTCAGCAATTTCTTTAATAACTTTAGTTCTTCAGCTGCTCCTTTTAGTTTTTCTTCCAAATTTTCAATTTTCTTATTTATGTTAGAACATGTTGCAGTTTTATTGATATCTAGTTCTTCTATTGATTTATCTGT
>JAUXAH010000637.1 GCA_030614945.1 Phycisphaerae bacterium | reverse complement strand
TCTGTGCTCTCTGTGGCCAATTTTTCTTCGTGTCTTTCTGTCTTCGTGGCGGAAAAAACTGCTCAAATTTTCAAATATTTTCGAACGTTTCACATCATTTTTCGAATGTTTTCAAACGTTTTCGAATGTTTTCGAATATTTTCAAACGTTTTTAAACGTTTCTACCTTACCCAGATTGCCTAATCGGTACAACTTGAACCCCTCGACCCCATTTTTACCCCAAAAACCAATGTTGCCTCCGAAAAATAACCCGAAAAATCCTATTTCCCGCTAAATCACGATAATTTTAGTCCTAATTTTGTTAATTCATCCTTCGTAGCAGTGCTACTCACGAAATTTATCTGGATTAAAGCGCAAATAATTGATAAAACAGCAGCGATTCTAAACCGATAAGTTAAATTATGGCATCTGATAAGCTGAATATCTATAAAAGGCCGATACTCAATAACCCCCGGCTATTACTGGGTTTCTCAGGCTGGATGGATGGCGGCAAGGTCTCGACAGAAACGGTAAAGTGCCTTATTGACAAGCTGGCCGCGCAGAGATTTGCCGACATCGAGCCGGAAGGATTCTACATCTGCAGTTTCCCCGGCTCAATGGAAATAACAGCCCTATTCAGACCGCACACAAAGATAAAAGACGGCCTGATAAGGTCTTATGAGGTGCCGGCAAATGCGTTTTTCTACAACGAGAAAAACAATCTTATACTGTTTTTAGGCAAAGAGCCCAATCTGCAGTGGGAAGAATTTGCCGAATGTATCTTCTCGTTGTGCGCAGAATTCGGCGTTAAAGTGATATATTTCATAGGCAGTGTAGCCGGCCTCGTGCCCCATACCCGCGAACCACGCCTCTTCTGCTCTGTCTCGGATGCAGAACTTAAAGAGACTCTCCAGCATTACGGAGTAAATTTCACCAACTACGAAGGTCCCGCCAGTTTCATCACTTACCTGACGGTCAACGCCAACAAGCAGGATTTGAGTATGGCAAGTTTCGTGGCCACGATTCCCGCTTACGTCCAAGGTGACAATCCCAAATGCATAGAGGCGGTAACGAAACGGCTCGTGGGTATTCTGGGGCTGCAAATAGAGCTTGATGACCTCAGGACTATTAGCGACGAGTTCGAAAAGAAATTAAGCGATGTTGTGCAGGAGCAGCCGGAACTGGCCGGTAACATCCACAAGATGGAAGAAGACTACGACAACAAGATTTTCGATAGCGAAATGGGGGATTTGAAAAAGTGGCTCCAGCAGCAGGGAATCAGACTGGATTAAGAAC
>JAUXAH010000069.1 GCA_030614945.1 Phycisphaerae bacterium | reverse complement strand
GGTCTGTTTTACCGCCGAGTTCGCAGAGCCCGCCGAGAAAGTATTTTTTTTAATTTCTTTCATCTCTGCGTTCTCGGCGCTCTCTGCGGTTAATCTTTTTTAAGTACTCCGATTTTAATGTGTAGGACATCCGGAAACAAGGAAAAACACGTTCTTGCAGGTTATGAAGCAAGATACTCAGCAAGGATTAATCAGGCGGCTGGCAGGGGACCGGCCGCAACAAGCTTCTTCCTGATGGCGTCGACAGTGAGATTGAGCCCCTCGAGGGTCCGAGCGCCCAGCAAGATCAGGTCACCGGGCTCGGCAAAGACCACCTCATCTATGGTGAAGTTTTTTCCTATATGCACTATTGCGAAACCGACGCTGCGAGTGATCACTTCACCATTAGCCATAACAAAGCGGATGTCCTTCTTTTCTCTGTTGACTGATATCTTCTCTAACTTTGCCGCAGGAATCCAAGTGTATTCGCTACCCGTATCCACGAGGAGCTTCGGTATTCGGACTGATTTTGACCTATCGATGTGATTGCCAATTCTACAACTTGTGTGAAACGTACCCATACTTATATCATACACTCGTTCGCTAAAATTTCAAGCACTTTTTTTCTGAGCAAGAAGACCAGCGAGCCTCGTTAGAGACCCGACGGAAAAAGTCTCTAACGGGGCCAGCCAATAAGTCGAAATATTCTCATAGCTACCTCCTTAGACCACTAAAACTTGTCCTGAGCCCATTCGGCTACGCTCAGGGTAAACTCTGTCGAAGGATCCAAAATCTCAGCTAACATCCGAAATCAGCGACTCTGGCGAGCGTTAGCGAGTCAGAGTTCGCTGGTTCGAGTTCTTAGACTTTTCTATTGGAAGACCTCATCATAAATTCCGCTGGACTTTTTCCGGTCCGGACTGTGCAGAGTATCGTCCCGAAGGTTGTATACCTTCTTCAGCTGCTCGTATTCTTTCCGGAGTCGACGACACTCTTTCTTAAGTTCTTCATTTTCAGACCGCAACTCTTGTAGCTGGCTCTTAAGTTCGGATACTTGGCGAAGTTCCCTACCTTCCTTTTCCTTGCATCCTACAATCAACAATGCAATGACAACCACAATAATGTATATACGCATGGCATTTATCCGAATCTAATTGTAAGTAACGACTCGCTTTCCCGTGAGAGTTCTTCCAATTCCTTCATGACCGATTCAATCATCATATCGATCTCCTGAAATGTTTGGGTGAGCTTCTCTTCCAGCACATCAAGAGTGTAGCTTATTTCCAGCGCGGTTATCGTGTCCCGTACCTTCGTGTTTACATCATCTAATTTGTTAATGCCATTTCTGCTTTGCTTAAGTCGGATAGTGTAATTCTCTTTGCTCTCCTTCAACAAGTTCAGAGTTTTTGTCTTGAGTTGGTTGTCTGTTATGGAATTGGCTCTGTTCTCCAATTCTGCGTACAGAGCGTCTGCACCTGAAACTAAATTCGCGAATTTCTCATGGATCTGCTTTACTTCCGCCTCAATTCGTTTCCACTTGGTGTAGACTTTTGCAAATTCGACATCTTTATCTTGCGCCGTTTTAATAGCTTCCTTAAAGGTCAGAAGGGCATTCTTCCCTTCCTCAAACTCCTGTCTAACTTTCTCTCTTTGAGTATTAAACTCAATAAGAACTTCGTTGAACATCGACCTGGCCTCTGGTAGTGCCTTAGAAGGGTCGTCTTCGGAGCGGCATCCAGCTGAGACGAACATAAAAATCACGATGGCAAGGACTGTACGCATTATATTTAGGATGACTGAATTGACAATTCTAATGACATCTCTTGATTCAAAATTCATCTGCTACCTCCTTTCGGCTTGTATACCTGTTCATCATATGCATGCTATTACAAGTGTTCTTGCGGAAAATCAACTTCTATTCTTGTATTATTCCTCATCACATCGTTGTTCTAATTATACAGTTCCGTATAAACCTTTTCATCTGGCAGATTTGCCGTATGAGACGCATCCCGCCCCTACCGCAGAGGCGGGACGCATAGGATATTACACTATAAAGAAAAATTTTCAAGGGAAAAAACGCAGGAAAATATGCAATATGAAGTGCACAGGAGGGAAAGGTCAGGTGCAGTAAGTTGTTATGTGATCTAATTATGGGAATACTCTGTAAATATCTTTACGATGCACAATCCGTTGACAAATTAACAACTTATTGGTCTTATCTATCGTAATGCCGATTCTGTATCTTCCAATACGGATTTTGTATTTATCAGGATAGCCAGTCATATGTTCAAGATAGCCGAGATCAAATGGGTTTGCAGATAATAGCTCTTCAAAAACTATCTTTTCAGCTTTAGCCCGTATATCTTTAGGTAGTTTAGAGAGTTCTTTGAGAAAACGTTTTGTATATTCGATTTTCCACACTCTATTTCAATGATTGATAATAATTTTTTGCATCTTCAATTGAAAGCCGTTCATCATTTTTTACCTCATCCATCAATTTTGCCAATCCATAATTTTCTATTATCTCTTCTAAACGCTCAAAGTCCTCAATCGGTATTTGAATGGCGGTAGGCTTTTGATTTTCGTCCAGAACTACATGTTTATGAATTTTTAACATCTTTTCACTCCTGAAAATTGATTTTCATAACCTCACCGTATAATTTACGAAAGCACTCTGTTGTATGGGAAATCATAGGCTATCAATATCCAGCGGTTTTGTCCTTCCTTGCTTGTGCTCTTCAATGGCCTCATTGGCAAGCCTACTCAAAATATCTTCAGAACTTGCAAATGCTTTTTCCCATTTTTTTTCTGCTGTTAGTTCATCCAATAACCGTTTAGCAAGTACATTTTGTTCAAGTTCTGGCAGCTTTGACGCTTCTTCAAACGCCTTTTCCAGAAGTTTTGTCATGTCTCACCTCCAATGTATATGCACGCCTAACTATGTTTATGTAATTTCTGTATATTAATATGATATTACACTATAGAATAGAAAGAGCATTTTCAAGAAAAAAACCTTTTTTTTGGCCCAAAAATGACTCAGGCTCTGGTCTTTCCGCCTGAAACGTTAATGACGGTGCCGTGAATGTAGGCGCTGCGGTCGGAGGCCAAAAAGCATACCGTGTTGGCAACCTCGCTCAGCTTGCCACTTCTTCGCAGAGGAATAGCAGCTTTCCTATACCTTTCACGCAGCTCTTTGAGGTTAATTCCTCGCGTGTAGGCCAGTGCGCGTTCGTATTCCTCAGACCGCAGCGCGGTCGGCTCCAGAATTCCCGGTGCGACGCCGACAACCCTGACATTGTATTTACCGAGCTCCTTTGCCCAGGACCTGGTAAGATTGTAAACGGCCGCCTTCGTGGCGGCATAAACACTCTGGCCCTGGGAACCTTCGGAGCCGGACTCGGAAGCCATATTGATTATGACACCACCATTGCCGGCCTTAATCATAACCCGCGCAGCCGCCTGCGCGCACAGGAAGAGTCCTTTTTGATTGACTGAGACAACCTTGTCCCAAATCTCTTCAGTCAGCTCCTCTTTGCCCGCCGGGTCAACGAGCAGGCGCGGGATATTTATACCAGCGTTGTTGACCATAATATTAACGCTGCCAAAAGCGTCGAGAGCCGCCTGTATCAGGGCGTCAACACTTGCTTTGCTGGTTACATCTGTCGCAATGGAAATATGCCCACCGCCGAATTTCTCCTTTAACTCAGCGGCGGTCTGTTTGGCGCCTTCTTTGTCTATATCGGCGAGGACAATTTTCGCTCCTACTTCGGCCAATCCCTCACAAACAGCTTTGCCGAGGCCGGAGGCCCCTCCGGTAACGATTGCGATTTTTCCTTCCAAATTAAGCCAGCTCATCCAGTTTAATCTCCAAAGAATTTGATTTTTGCATAAGTTCACACACTAATTATTGCTTTGATTACGCCATCGCGGTAGCCGGCTACCATATCAAAGGCATCCTGAGTTTGTTCGAATTTGAACCTGTGGGTTATCATAAAATCAACATTAACTTTGCCTGAAGCTATTAAATCGATGGCGGCCTGCGTGCATTTGTTCTGCCTTCTGATATTTATAATGGTAATTTCCTTTCTGCGTATCCTGTCGATATCAAAAGAGACTCTTTCCGTGCGGGGACTGCCAATAAGCACGAACTTTCCGCCCGGCTCGAGCATCTCGACGGCCTGGTCGATTGTTTCCTGCTGGCCGGCACATTCAAAAACAACATCCATTCCGGCGGGTTGTTGCTGAAGAATTTCTTTGACTACATCCTGGTTATTCGGATTGCCGGCCCAGGTTGCACCGCCCTGCTTTGCGCCTTTTATGCGCTCATCAATTTTCTCGGTCATATAACAGGCACGTGCATTTTCAGCGTGGACGTTGAGCAGACAGCTCAGGCCGATTGGCCCTGCCCCGAGAATCGCCACGTCTGCATCTTTTGGCAAACAGGCCCTTTTGACAGCATATACGGCTATGGACAAGGGTTCACACAAAGCTCCCTGTTCAAGTGTAATCACCCCATTAGTTGGAAAACAGCACTCCTTCGGCATAACAAGATATTCGCATAAACAGCCCCCGCCCTGCCCCGGTGCGCCAAGAAAACGGACATTATGACAGGTGTTCTCTCTGCCCTGGGTGCACTGTTCGCACTGATGGCACGATGCAGCCGGGTCCACTACCACCTGGTCGCCGGCTTTGACGTGGGTAACTGAACTTCCAACAGCTTCGACCGTTGCGGCGCATTCGTGGCCTATTATGAAGGGATACTCGACAATTTGTGCGCCGATTCTGCCGGTTTCGTAATAGTGCACATCGGAACCGCAGATGCCTACTTTTTCTATTTTGAGCAGAACATCGCCATCTTCTTTTATACTCGGCTCCGGCACATCCGTCAGCTCCATCTGCCTGATACCAGTCAATACAACGGCTCTCATATAACTATTCCCTTGTTGTCCCGTTAGAAATTTTTCTTTTTTGTATCATACCATTGCTCTTATAGAATTTCTAACGGGCTTAATCATCTTAAACGTTAAATCTGAAACGGATAATGTCGCCGTCCTGGACGACGTATTCTTTTCCTTCGAGGCGAATTTTGCCTGCGGCTTTGAGGGCCTTTTCGCTGCCAAGGGCTTTGAGGTCGTCAAAGGCGAAAGTTTCGGCCCTAATAAAACCTCGTTTAATGTCGGTATGCACCTTGCCTGCTGCATCAAGCGCAGCAGCGCCCTGCTTTATGGGCCAGGCGCGCAGCTCATCCGAGACAACCGTTAAAAAGCTGATTAGGCCCAGCGCGGAATAGCAGCTCCCGGCGAATTTACTCGCTGCCGATTCGGTGATGCCCAAATCAGCACAAAACAGCGCCCTGCTGTCGGCGTCCAATTGTGCCAGCTCATATTCCAGTTTGGCACAAATTGTAATGACCGGCACAGTGCTGTCAACACGGTCGGCAAAATCAAATTTCCTGTTTAGCCGGTCCTCGCCAACGTTTACTGCAACCACAATCGGCTTTAAGGTCAGAAATCCGAGGGACTTAATCATTTCGCGTTCGGCGTCGGTTTCGATAGATGAGCTAATCGGCCTTTCCGATTCAATCGCATCCTGCAATTTTTTTTGCAGGGCCAATTCCGCCTTATCGTGTGCCTGGGTCTTGGTGGGTTTATGCACCTGCTTTTCGAGTTTTTCTATGCGTGTGGCCACAAGCTCTAAATCGGCAAGCAGCAGCTCTGTCCGCAACTCCGACAAATCTCTGTCTGGATTTACAGTGTTTCGATAAGGCGGTACTGCTGGGTTTTCAAACGCCCGGAGTACCAGCACAAACATATCAAGGGTCCTTATCTGGTTAATCAGCCGTCTTGCCGCAGCCCGGCCATGCTCATCGGTAAAGTTAAATCCCGGCAAGTCAAGGCAGTCAATTGTTGCATAGGTTGTTTTTTTGGGCTTGTAGTGTTCGGTCAGCCAATCGAGCCGTTCGTCCGGGACCGGCACAATAGCTTCTTCAATCGCCGTCGAGCCAATCGGAGGGATTGCCTTGCCGCTCAAGCTCGCCAGAATAGTGCTCTTGCCGGATTGCAGCAGACCAAGAAGTGCTACCTTCATATTTTTCCCTTTTTGCCACAGATTACACAGATTTCACTAATTTATATTACTTGTTTTCTACTTTTGTCTAATCTGGGTCAATCTGTGTTTATCTGTGGCTTTTTTACTTTTCATAAACACTGTTTCCATAACAGTCATAGGCAACAACAGCGGGGAAATCAACTACCTCCAGTTTCCTTATGGCTTCGGCTCCCATATCTTCATAAGCAATTACTTCTGCGGAGACGATGTACCGGGAGAGCAGAGCACCGGCTCCGCCGATAGTAGAGAAATGGACCGCACCGTATTTTTTCAGGGCTTCTCTAACTTCAGCGCCTCGATATCCTTTTCCGAGCATTGCTTTAAGGCCGTTGGCAATTAGTTTGGGGCTGAAAGCATCCATTCTTGATGAGGTGGTGGGCCCGGCGGCGCCGATTACTCTTCCGGGCCGGGCAGGCGTGGGGCCACAAAAGTAAATAATCGCTCCTTCAAGTGCAAACGGCAGCTCATGCCCAGAGTCTATCGACTCGCATAATCTTTTATGCGCCACATCCCGTGCGGTGTAGATTACGCCGCTTATCTCGACTTCAACGCCTGCTTTTAACAAACGCACATCAGCTTCGGTCAAAGGCGGCTGTAATTTCACTGTGTCGCCCATAGTCATTTCTTTATTAGTTTCGCACTGACAAATTGAAAGACATTGTGTAAGAAAATGGAAGGATAGAGTATATGTCTATTGCTCTTAATTTTAGACTCCTAAGTGCTTAGCCATTGCATCAGCAGTGTTGATGAATACCCCTGTGTATTCTCCAAAGTGAACCTCTTTAGTTCTTTCGTGTAATGGCGAAAGAAGAAAAGCCCCCGGCTCTTGAAACTCTTGAAGGTGATATACTTCTCGATACAATCTGGATAGCGAACGTTTGGCAACGCGACTTCTGTGTGCCACGTAATTCCTTATTAGAAAAAACTCATCAATTTTTTTAGATTCTTTCCGGGGTATTTTTGAAAAAGGGTCATAAGCCGCAACCAGAATGTTTTTAGAAATCCCCTTTAGACCATCAACATTTTTAAAGTCAAAATACCTGTATCCTGAAATTAAAGTTGCACATAGTTCTTTTGGTGGGCGTTTGGGGAACTTTGTGCCAATGTACTGCGAATATCGAGAGGTGTCTTTACTTAAACATAGGCCCAGTAAATCCTCTATAAATGTTTCCCATGTGGCGCAAATTTTTAATACGAAAGATTCATATACTTCAGCTTTTTCCGGGGCGGATAATGGCGAGCAAATCGTGGTTAAGTGTTCTATTATTTTTGTTTTAGATCTTTCTGGGATATTGAGTTCTTTTTCGCAAATCTTTCTTAAACTATCTTCCACTTCTGACCTTTTTCCAGACAACGGTATGCTAACTCTGCTTAATAGTTTTGTCACTTCAGATTTTTCTGGAGCAGGCAGCTCTTCACAAAGCTCGCTTAACTCAGTTTTTGCTTTAGACTTGTCCAGATCAGATAGCGGTTCACAAATCTTTACTAATAGGTTTGTGTACCAAGTTATCTTGGCCAAGAAATCACCAAAGAGACTGCTTAAATCTGTCTTCATAACACTATAAATTTAGAAAAGGATGTTAGGAAGCCACTGCAAGAAGAAGTTTACTTCTTTATTTTGTTTTTAATAGCTTTATTCACAGATTTGCGACCGACTCTAACATTGGCGATGGCTCGACCAAAAGCATCACGGGCTATGGTATGAACTTCAACTTTTTTGCCTTGGATAAGTTTCCTTAATTCTTGCGTGGCTTTTGCACTGCCCCTTTTACCTTTTTCGGGAGCATCAAGATGAGCCAGACGTATAGCACGTTTTCGCGATTTGGTTAAGAATGTATCACCATCAATCACTCGGGTTACGGTTTCCCTTTTCTTGGCCATCATTTTCTCCTATACAGAAATTATCGAAATTACTCACTTTCACAATTTTAACATATTCTTGTTAGCTTGCAATTTTTTTAATAAAGATTTTTGATTGCTTATTTCCTTAATTTCGATGTTGCTGTCAGTCGAGGTGTGGTATAATAGTTTTATGGCTAAATATCCGATATTTCTGGAACTGGGCGGTCGTCGTGCGGTCGTGATAGGTGCGGGGGCCGTAGCCCTGCGAAAGGCACAGGCGCTGTTGGCAGCGGGAGCCCGGCTGGTGGTAGTAGCCGAGCATATCGATGA
>JAUXAH010000327.1 GCA_030614945.1 Phycisphaerae bacterium | reverse complement strand
ACATCGCCTACTCTCTCGCACAAAGGCGGCAGGTCTATCGTCACCACATTTATCCGGTAATACAAATCTTCCCGGAATCTGCCTTGCTTTACTTCCTCAGTCAGGTTGCGATTTGAAGCAATTATAATTCGCGTATCGACGGTCCTGGTCTTATTACTGCCGACCGGCTCGAATTGCCTGTCCTCAATGATCCGCAAAAGCTTGACTTGAAGGGCCGGCGAGGCGTTGGCAACTTCATCGAGAAAAATCGTTCCCTCATCTGCAGCCAGAAACTTGCCTTCCTTATTACTTACAGCGCCGGTAAATGACCCTTTAACATGGCCGAACAGCTCGCTCTCAAGCAGCGTCTCCGGAAGCGCTCCGCAGCTTACCTCCACAAACGGCTTATGGCGTCGGCCGGAGCGATGGTGTATTGCTCTTGCCAGTATACTTTTGCCGGTGCCCGACGGACCAGCCATCAGTATTGTGGTCTTGCTGTCGGCAACGGCTTCAACAAGGTCGAAAATTTTCGCCATCTTGTAGTTGTGGCTGATTATGTTCTCCAGACTGTATTTTTGTTCGAGCTGCAATCGCAGCTTTTCGTTTTCGCTCATAAGCGATTGTTGTTTAATGGCTCTTTCAACTGCCAACCGCAGCTCGTCGTCAATGATTGGTTTTGTAAGGTAATCGTAGGCGCCTCGCTTGATGGCCTTGACCGCGCTTTCAATAGTGCCGTAGCCGGTTATCACGATGACCACGGTTTGAGGATGCTCTTTCCTGACCATATCTAATAATTCGAAGCCGTCTCCGTCCGGCAGATTAATATCTGTTACAACCAGACTATAGCTTTGCTTCTGCAGCTCGGCGACGGCGCTCTTTAATGTTTCGGCCCCGCTGGTTTGGAATCCTTCGAGTGACAAAAACTCACACAGCGAATCTAATATGATTCTATCGTCGTCTATAACAAGGATATTCTTTTCTCTCATAGGGTCATCCTTATCGGCTTTTATGAATTCTTTTCTGAATTACTTGCCACTGGCAAATACACGGTGAATATGCTCCCTCCCTGTGGGGCATTTTCGGCAGTTATTCGGCCGTGATACCTTTCAACTATGTCCTTACATATTGCTAATCCTAATCCTGTTCCTTTGCCTTTATCTTTTGTCGTAAAAAATGGCTCGAATATAGCGTCTGCATTTTCTGTTGCGAAACCGCTTCCCGTATCGCGAAACTCCACCACGGCGGTATCATCCGCTGCCAGGCGGGTTGAGATGCTCAGTTCCCCGCCGTCCGGCATTGCATCCAGCGCGTTCTTTATAAGGTTACAGAACACCTGAAACAGATTGCCGTTTCCGATTTGTGGGATGCCGGGCGCGTAGTTTCGTAATACCCGAACATTTGAAGCTTCTGCTCTCGTATCCATTGTTTTTATGGCATCTTCGATAATCTGCTCTATTTTGGCGTATTCTAATGATGCGTAAGTGCTGCGAGAGAATTCCAGCAGCTCGCTTACGATTTGAACCATTCTTATAAGTCCCTGCCGGCACTGCGTGAGGTACTCTTTGGGTTTTTCGAGATTTTCCTGCTCAATAATCCTCATCGCAAGATTGATGTATCGCAGTATCCCATCCATAGGGTTATTTAACTCGTGGGCTACTTTAGAGGCGAGCTTGCCGACAGCAGCCAGTCTTTCAGCGTTAGTCAGCCGTTTCTGGATATTGACCTTTTCGGTTATGTCTTCGATTATGATGGTGCCGCCGAGGTTTCTTGCTGTTTTGGCCTTCTTCAGTGGTGTGCAAACGATTCGCAGCAATTTCGTTTTGCCGTTCAATGTATAGTTTACACTGTCGAACCCACAGGTTTTTCCTGCTGACACGACCGATTTTAATTGTTCCGTCCAGCCCGGCCATACCTTGTCATCGGTACCTTTAGCCAATGATTTATCAATGTAATCGCCTAACTCGATTAACTTCGCTGCCTGGGAATTGGCCTCGATAATCTTCAAATCCGGGTCGAAGGCAACGACTCCTATCGGTAAGGACTGGACGACTGATTTGCCAAGCGGCCCAAATCTTAAATGGCCGTTTCTGATGCCCGTTTTTTGTCGTTTATCGGTTTTATCTGACTTCTTTGGATGTAGTTTCCGGCGTTCTGGCATAGTTCAAATAATAAACCCTGTGTCCTCATTGTCAAGTATAGATGTTGCAAAAAAACAACATACTTGTTCTTTTTTCGGATTGAGAGAGCTGTTTGTTTAGCGAGAAACGTAACATTTTATAGAATAAGCAGCTAAGCAGCTTTTTCCTGTGCCGGTATTCGGCTTCCAGCCTGTAAAGCCGGTTTTCAGCGTTGCTATTTATCAACGCTATAAGCGTCTTCTTTGCTAAATCTGTCGATTCTGGCTGGACAATTTTGTTTAACCTTATGCCGAGTAAGCATTTGTAAAAGTTAAAATGGGGTATTTGGTCATCTGTCGTTTTGGAACGGATTTTGCACCATAACATCACAAAACGTGCATATTACGGACTTACAAAGGGCAACGGCCAACGGTTATGCAGGGAGGCATTTGATGAGGAGGTCTGAAAAGCGAAAGTACAGACGACTGCCGATAAAGCTTGATTTATCGTGTCGTAAAGTTGGTTCGGCAGCAGGTAAACTCTATACCGGCTCCACGGTGAATGTAAGTCCCGGCGGCTTGTATTTTGAAACCGCAGCCGGCACATTTAAGCCGGGCAGCCTGTTAGAAATAAAATTGTCAATACCGCCCACAGCGGGTCTGCTTGAATTTGGCGGCAGGATTTCAGCTCTCGCCAGGGTCTTGAGAGCTAATAGCATCTGCGATTCTCATACGGATTCCAATTTATCTCCCGACAGGTATGGCGTGGCTCTGGAATTCTGCCGGCCCCCGAAGCTTTGCACGTAAGAATTACTTTTCCGGCCAGGTGCCC
>JAUXAH010000005.1 GCA_030614945.1 Phycisphaerae bacterium | reverse complement strand
CGATGACAATAAAGAGCATCAAGTCGGTGTTGTGTTCGACAGAGACGGGAATGCTCAAGTTTATGTTGATGGAAAGGCAGACGGGAGTGGAGTTGATATCTCAGCTATCGGTAGTGTCAACAACAACAACGATATACGAATCGGACTAAGGTCCAACAATACTGGTGATTTTTTGGGTTTCATTGACCATGTAATGGTTTATAGTCGTCTTGTAAACGTAGCTGAAATAGCCGAGCTTAATTGGAATCCCTATGCAGGTATCGAGAGGCTAACTCATAAGACTTATTTCTTTGCACCACCAGCTGTGGATGTTACAGTTACACCTGCCACACTGGCGATTGCTGCAACACTTCACGCACCAACAATAGTGATACAGCAGGACGTTACAGTTACACCATCTACTCTTGCCACAGCTGCTACATTACATGCGCCGACAATAATCACGCCAGCTGGTGTAACTGTTTATCCACAACCTCTTGAAATAGTTGCTACGCTTCATGCACCACATTTAGTAATACCTTATACTGAAATACCACCTTTCATGCATAGGGACTTAATCGATTTCGTCGCTGGTGGTACATGGCTATGGTTAGTCGAGATTGTTGTACCTGGTTACAACGCTGTCCGTATCGCACGTAACACCGAGGATGTTCATTACGGCGAGGATGACTTCCAACGTTTCAACTTGCAAATAGGTGAACAGGTGTTCTCTGGCGACGGCTCCATACCACGTGTGACCCTTCGGACATTCCAGGACTATAACAGAGTAGTAGAAGATATTATCAACGAGACAGAAGGTGCACTAGGTGCTGAAGTCAAGCTGATAAGAGTAAACGAGAAGTTTCTCGATACACCTGTTGCTGCACTCGAGCAGAATTATTCAAGCCTCGCCGCGGAGAGTGATAGCGAATGGGTAACCTTTACGCTTGGGATACCCAATCCACTGGTACAACGCTTTCCATTGGACGAGTTCAGTAGCAGTATGTGTAAGTTGGCATCACCCGAGCTTTTCAAAGGACCAAGGTGTCAGTACACAGGCAGTGACACTACTTGTACTGGGACATACGATGATTGCCGAACAAAAGGTAATGCCGAACACTGGGGCGCATGTTTAGGATTAGATCCAAATGTCATCCGTGTATGATTTACTTAACAAACCCTACGCTGTACAAGGCGACCAAACTAAACGTTTTGTCTGCTGGCACTTGTGTAAGCAAGTTTACGCTCTGCTGGGTCTAGAGTTAGACACACAACAGGAACTCCGTCGTCATCTTGATATACCGGTTGTACCTTGCATCGTTATGTTTCGTGCTGTTATGTCCTGGCATTCTGGTGTAGTGTGGCCTGACGGCCTCCATTTTATACATGCATGTCCGGTCAACATCCTCCTAGAGGACCCAAAGGAGTTCATTGTGAAAAAGGACGGGTTGACAGCCTGGCCATACAAATACATTATTGAAGGGTATTATAGCACAAAGATAGTGCAGGAAGTAACAGCTACGAGGATAAAATGAAGTCAATACTCGTGCATATTGTTCATCACCCGATAGAGTGTCACAACGTGACTAAAATAGAGGTTCCACCAGGCCAAAACCTTGCCCAGCTCCAGCGCCAGTTCACACAAGGTGAACAAATAGCACTCATTGATGCACAGGAAATACCGCCCGCCGACTGGGCTAATGTCTACCCCAAGCCCCCCGCTAAGGTCGTCTTCGGTCCTGCAGTAGCCGACCCTATAACGATGTATTTGTTCGGTGAGACATTAGCTGCAGTACTTTGGTATGTCGCAGTTAATGCAGCTATTGCATATGGGCTTGCTTACCTAGGTGGACTCCTCTTTGGTACAGATGTGCGACAACCGCAACGTCCGGCAGCACGCGAAAGAGGACAGTCCTTTGGGTGGATGCCACAAACAACTCGGCAGGAGGGCATACCCAAGGCAGTGGCCTATGGTCGTAACCTACATTACGGAAACATGATAGCAAGATGGACGGATGTAGTTGGTGCCGACGAGAAACTGTACATGCTACTTGATAGTGGTGGTGGACCTATCTTAGGCAAAACAGGCGAGGTGTACTTCAATGACCAACCCTCTACCTACTATAGTGGTATAAACATCCAGGAACGTCTTGGTACGTTAAATCAAAGTTGTATGACAGGCTTTGAGAAGCTTAAGTTAGAGTATAGTCCTAATGCGGTAGTTGCTAGTGGTAGTCCTGTAACTTGGTTAACACCGAACAACTTCTTTGATGACGTTCACTACACCATAGAGTGGCCACGTGGACTCTATAACTACCGAGATGATGGTTCACGGGTACAGCATGGTGTTGGTGTGAAAGTAGAGATACGTGTACGTGATACACCACCATGGGTTAACTTGTTGGATACCATAATTTACGCTGACCAATTAGAACCGCTTTATAAGGCCTACAAGGCCAACACTCAAGTACCTGGTACTGTTGTTTATGGGAAGCAATATGAACTTAAAGTAACAAAGACTACCAGCGACAAAGATCCTGGCCGGTATGGTGACGAGCTCCGTATCCGACGTGTTCGTGAAGTTGTGGATACTGCTTTCACATATCCTGGTAGAGCGTTGCTGGGAATACGAGCATTAGCGACTGAGAGGCTTAATCAGCGGCTTAACGTCTCATGGGTAAGTGATGATAAGCTCGTTAATCATTATAATGGTGCTGCATGGGTAATTCAACATAGTCGTAACCGTGCAGATATTTGGCTCGATGAACTTACCCAACCAGTGATTTCGGGTGATGGTAACGGTGGAGGACCATTTGCAATAGAGAGCTATGAAGGTATCGATCCGTCCTGGATTGACCTCGCAAAATACTATGAATGGGCCCAATGGTGTGCAGTAAACGTACCTAGTGGCCTACCTAACCCCAACCACGAAGAGGAGAGGATGACTTGTGACGTCATTATTGACTGGCAAACCGACGTATGGAGTTTGTCGTACGAGATTGCACAAATCGGGAGATTTAATCAGTACTGGCACGGTACCATACTTACAGGCTGGATTGACACGACAGTGGCAGAGTATACTGATTTGGTAACGTTTGACACCGTCATGACACGCTCTTGGAAGAATAGTTGGAGTGGATATGGGGAGATGGCTGGTAAGGCCGAAATTTTCTATAAAGACGCTTTGTATGGGTATGAGAGGAAGAGTATTCCATTACATAATGCTCTCGCAGGTGCATACAACAAGATAGTAGATATTGAGGCCATTGGTGTAACGTCACGCAGTCTTGCTGTGAGAATCGGTAACCATGTACTCAATAGAAACAGAGTGATAAGGAATATAAATAGTGGAATGATGTACAAAAGTGCGCTCCGCTACCGCTTGGGTCAGACGGTACGGCTGCAAGCAACTATACCTGACTGGGGCAAGACATACAGAGTGGTTACCGCAACCCAGTACGGTCCGCAGGATACAAAACATATAGATGTAGATCGTAGAGTAGTGGATGTGGTAGCGGGCGACATTATCTTTATAAGGACCTATAATAAAGCCGATAAAAAGGTACGAATAGACAGTTACACTGTTGCTGTAGCAGGGCCGCCAGCTCCTGAGAACCGTATAGTTATAGTAGAGTCTTTCGAGGTCAATATCCTCGGCGACCATGTAGTTCCTATTAAAGGCGATGTCGTAGCAGTTGGTAAGGCTGACAAAATTAAAACACGACGTATTGTTAAGATACGACAGAGACAAGACAACTACACTGATGTTGAATTCGAGACCTACGATACCGACCTCTTTACTAGTGACGACACACAACCGGCTGTACCTAACCCTGACTATATAAGACCTCAACCGCCTGCAGAGCTTAGTCAACAAACTAGAATAACGAGATGGGAAGCAGCGAAGATTATAAACCAGTACATCCCACTCACGCCTGATGTAGAATCACCAGTGTGGTGTAATCTAGACTGGAATGACGATACACCAGGTGCAGGTAGTATAAGCTGGTCCAAGCGAGATGCGGCGAAACCTATCCTGTTTCGCTTCCGTGGTGTCACTTATGAAATAGCAGTAGGCAATACCAACCAGAAGTGGGTCTACTGGGACCCTAACTTCACGACAGAGTTCAAGTATACTAATACTCACACAGTAGCATTGGCAACAGGCTGTTGGGTAATGTGTGTCAACTCATCAGGTACAGCAATGCCAGCTAATGCAGTACAATTGCAGCATGCTGCTATCTTGCAAGCCGGGAGTATTACTGCAGCGTATGGACAGATAGCTGCGCTTACAATTGGTGCAGCAGAGATAATTAACCTCGCAGTTGAGACGTTAAAGATTGCCGGCTTAGCGGTCACTACAGAGAAGATTGCTGAACATGCAGCGACACAAGAATATGGTGAACATACAACGCCTGGCGGCCTTGAGAGTGTAAGTAGTAGTGGTACTACAATTTGCGGTCCAGTAGAGATTACAACTACTGGAGGAGACGTAAAATTGTCTGTGATGGTTTACTATGGGAGCACACCTGATGATGATGACATGTGGTGTTTCTTCCGTAAAGACGGAAATCCTTTAGAACCAGCAGGTTTTCACTCAGTCTTTGCTGATTCAGCATGGCCTGATTTAATGTGCTATATGAAAGAGTACAGGGTGACTTCATTAGGTGCAGGCACTTATGACTTCTCTGTGAAAGCGTTTTGTACTAACGATGACATTGTTGTAGGTGACCGGTTCTTCACAGTACAGGAGTTAAAGAAATGACAAAAGAGCTACCAACGGGGGGACCACGTGTTTCGCATACAACATACTTCACCATGTATGAGCGAGCTACCGAGAGGATTACTCGCGAAGTATCGTGTAGTACTGATAATGTGTGTCCTCCGCCGTTGCGTCCTGGCGAGTTTCGATTGGTGGGCAGAGGTAATGGTATCACTCAAAAGGTCGTAGGTGGGAAGGTAGTTGATAAGTCAGTGGAGGAGATGGCGCTGCTCAAAGAGAGGAATCCAAGACTGAAGTTTGATGACGGCTCGTAGGAAAAAGTTTTATAAAATTGGTTTTTACATTTTCAACCCTCACCTTATAATTGGATTATAAAAATACAACCGCAACTGTCAAGCGTATTTTTACCGACACATAACAGTACCCCGTAGGGCCGGCTTTTCAATCAGTTGCGGTTGTAGCCGGCCTTACATTTTGTAAGGAGTGTAGTTATGGCATTCTGCGAATTGCTCCAAGAAGAAGTAACAGATGAGGCATGTGCTAAATGTTGGCAAGACCAGATGGGAGAATTAGCAAAAGAGTTCGAGGTACATAGACTGCTCGTTGGCGAGCCTCGAACAATCACCCATGAGGATTGTAAAAAGGAGAACCTACAATGAGTAAACGTGGAATCTTTACATTGGACAGTGGTGAAACAGTTTGGGCGGACAGCTTCTCTTACTATCTACATACTGGAGTCGACCCTGGTAACTTAGAAATCATTCACACGTGCGGAAACAGCCTCTGTGTAAACCCTCAGCACTTGGAGCTGGGAAAGTACGAGGTACCATCGCCTCCGCAAGGGTCACCTGAACTTAACTAAAGGAGCAACTGTGAGTGAGTTGATGCCACATAATGTTACAATAGGTCACTCGATACCATTCCGTAACGACTTTCGCTCCAATATCGAACACCGCTGGGCAACGTTCTTCTGGTTGATGAGAATGTGCTGGCGCCAACCAGGTCGATATGAACCCAAAGAGTTCTGCAAGCGTGGCTACTGGATTGATTTCAAGCTACCTCGATATGGGAACTATGATAAAGCTGGCACGTTTATAGAAATCAAAGTTGCACAGTGGCAGCGTTCTTCTACGGGGTGGCAAATTATAAAGAACGAAGATTTCGAACATGGACTGTATACGCTGCTACGCTTAGCTAAATACACCAGGTGGAACTATAATTACTACCTTATTGTTGGCGACCCAGGAATGGATAACTACAGAGGTTTTGAAGTTAGAAAGCCGGGTCGGCGCTTTGACGGTTTTCGTTGGCATGAATGCAACTGTAACCATGGAGCTGTTTTACGTGATGAACCATATTGTTGTACGTGTAGCGACAGTGGTGGATGTTTTGTAGAACCAGATACGCAACAGTTGATCGCCGCGTACAAGACTATAATGGAAGTGTTACCATTCGGACGATGGATTCCAGAAGAACTAACTCAAGAAGAATTGATAAATGAAGAATTCTTACGGCTAGGAGAACGAAATGAACATGCTTGAAGCAGCACTAAGATACGCGAAGGACGGCTGGCCTGTTGGGATATTGAATGGGAAGGAAGCGACATTTACGGCACATGGTGTTAGCGATTTCACTACCAATATTAGCACGATCCGTAAGTGGTTTAAGGAGCATCCAGACGCCAACATTGGTATACGAATCGGTCCATTACATATGGTAGTTGATGTGGACAACCCCTCGAGCCTTGGCGTAATGCCGGAGGCGCTAGGGACAACACGGCATGCATGTACAAGTGGGGAGAAAATGCACCATTGGTACCGCTTACCCCCGGGTGTTGAAGTGCCAAACTCTTATGGGAAGGTAGCACCAGGAATTGACATCAAAACAGGCAATCAGTATGTTGCTGTGCCTCCCAGTGTACACCCAGATACGCACGAGCCTTACACATGGCTCAATGAAACGTGCGAGATCGCATTAGCACCAAAGTGGTTAGTTGACTCAGCTGGCGCACATAAAAGTAAGTTTGTATTTGAAGGCGAGCGCAACGACTACATATTCGAAGAGTTATGTAGGCACCGTCGAAGCGATCCAGGTATCACAGAAGATGCACTTGAAAGGTACGGTCATAAACTCAATACCGATGTGTGCAGGCCACTACTCCCAGCAAGCGAAGTATTGAAAATCAATACCAGCGTTTTTGCCAAGAAGGTTACTTACCTGCGCGACACGTTGGGTAATGTAAAACGCTTTGTAGCTTACTGGCAAGGTGTGTTGCGCTATGTGATAGACAAAGAACAGTGGATTTATTGGAATGGTCGTTACTGGGAAGAGATCGGTAAAGTACATCTACTCTCCCTCTGTCAAACGACTGTCGAAACAATGGCACGGGAGGCTGCAATGTTAGAGAGTAAAGATGATAGGAAGTGGGCGTACAGCTGCAGGCACGCTGGAAAAATTGAGGAACTAAAGAGGCATGTTGCAGCACAAAAAGAGTTTTGGGTGAGGAGTCGCCAGTTAGATGCGAACGAGTGGTTGTGGTGTTGTACCAATGGTACGATAGACCTCCGTACCGGAGAGTTACGGTCGCATACCAAGGAAGATTACATTACGCGCATAAGTCTTATCAATTACGTACCTGACGCGAAGTACAAGAGGTGGGACGAGTTCCTAAAAGAAGCATTACCTAATGCCAAGACGAGGGAGTTTATATGGCGCTCGAGTGGATATAGTATGACGGGGTCAACGAAAGAGGAGATGCTCTTTTTCATCATTGGCAAAGCCGGTACTGGTAAGAGTACATTTGTTGAAAGTGTGCGTGAAGTGTTTGGGATGTATGCAGTAAGCAGCAGACCAAGAGACTTCCTTACCTCTGGGAAGAGATCAGGTGCAACACCAGAGGTAGCAAGGCTTGCAGGTGCTCGGTTAGCAGTGTCCTCGGAGGTACCTGCCAGTGAACGGCTCAATGAGGAGGTCAAGGCACTTGTTGATGGTACAATGTTATCTGCACGTGATTTGTATAAGTCCACTTTCCAGTTCAAACCAGTGTGTAAGATTTGGCTTACAGCGAACTATGCACCACGCTTCGCATTAGGGGATACAGGTATAGAGCGTCGTGTACGTGTTATACCATTTGAGCAGTTGCCGATTGTGGCGGACCCTACACTAAAGGAACAGTTTCGCTCGAAGGAAGCTCAAGAGGCCATACTCGTTTGGTTGGTGAAGGGTTGCCTAGCCTGGCAGAAGCGACCATTGACTGATGCACCACCAGAGGTAATGGCGAGGACAGAGGAATACTTCAAAGAGCAGAACCCGTTCGTAGACTGGTATGAGGAATGTTGTGAAGAGGTAGACGGGATGTTTCTTGCTACAAAGGATATAGAGGACTCTATTGCTGATTGGGCATTTGGGAAGAGAAGGAAGGTCTATGTTACCTCAAAAATTATTGCGAGGGCCATGAAACAGTTCGGACACAAGCATGCTACAACCACACGGAGAGGGGTACAACGTAACGGTTATAAGGGCCTACGGTTAAGGAAGACGACACTCTCGAAGGTACAAGAGGCTTTTGACTGACTAAAATCCTGATGGTGGCATATGGGGGATTTAAGAGTATTATAATAATATTTTTAACTATAGAGTTATAAAAACCCCATATGCCACCATAGTCATTTGAGGCTGGTAGTAGCGCGTTAAACGCATTACGCCAAGGCTCAAGCGGAAAAGTTTTTTATTTTGTTATATGTCACCTAGCCCAGACTGTATATAATTTAGATATAATCTGATTTTTTCATAGGTTTGCTATGAGTGACGCACTCACATCAGTACTCGAAGACGATCAATGCCAGGAGATACTCCGTAAGGCTTTAGAGATAGCTTTACGCGAGGATCCTCTTGGCTTCTATAGAACTATCATCGCACCACGAGCGCCAAAGTTGTCAGCTGCGTATACCGAAGCAGAGTTTGTAAAGCTGACACCAGCAGAGGAAGCGAAGTTAATGGACGAGCTGACAACGGAACGTGAACATGTATTTGACGCAATCACAGAAACAGTCGAAGTTGGGAGTTAACTGGCCACAGTTGAACTATCATCCAGTACAGCATGCCTTATGGGTGTGTCCCAAGCGGTTTGTGTATGTTCCTTGTGGCCGTCAGTCAGGTAAAAGTGAGCTTGCAATGCGAAGGTTAGTACGTTACCTCCCGATTAAGAGAGATTGGCCGGATCCAAGGTTTTTCTATGGCGGTCCAACTTATCAGTGGCTGAAGCGTACAGTATGGCGTAGACTCCTCAATCTAATACCACAGCACTGGATCGAGGACATTTCCATAAGCGAGTTGACCGTACGAACAATCTTTGGCTCCGAGTTCTTTCTCCTCGGATTAGACCGACCAGAGCGAGCAGAAGGTCTTATCCTGGATGGTGGCATCATTGACGAGAACAGTCATATTAAACCTAAGACGTTTGATTTGAGTGTGCTCCCAACACTAACCTGGCGTAAAGGTTGGACATGGTTTATTGGCGTCCCGCGACGGTTTGGTGTAGGTGTTGTAGAGTACAAGGAGCGGTATGATAAGGCCGTCGCAGGTACGCTTCCTGACAGTGCAGGCTTCACATGGCCAAGCGAAGGCGTCATACCAGCGGACCGACTCGAGTATATGCAAGCCACGATGGATGAGCGAGACTACGCGGAGCAGTATGAGGCCTCTTGGTTGAGCCCTGGTGGAGGTGTTTTTCACAATTTCGATAGAGAGTACAACGTCCGGCGTGATGATGAAATTAAGTATAATCCTGACAAGGTGGTCTTGGTTGGCTCCGATTTCAATGTCAACCCCATGTGTTGGGTGTTTTGCCACTTGAATGGTAATACGTTGGAAGTGTTTGACGAGCTCTTCTTAAGACATACTAATACACCTGCAGCACTCAAAGTGTTTCTTACACGTTTCAGGGACCACAAAGGTCACTTCCAGCTCTATGGAGATGCCAGTGCCAAGGCCGCTCATACGTCAGCCACCCAGAGCGATCTTGCACATATAATGAATAACGAGCAGCTCAAGGCGTTGGTTCGTACGAAGCACTATCTAAAAGGTAATCCGCACGTAGCTGATCGTTTTGCAGCAACAAATGCAAAAATTTGTTGCGGCGACGGTACAGTACGCCTTTTCATAGCTGAAAGGTGTACCCATCTTATTAACGACCTGGAGATACGTACCTATAAGCTAGGTACGAGGAAACCGGATGATCACGACGACATCGGCCACCCTTCTGACGCTCTCTCGTACATTTGTTACAGGAAATGGCCGATACTTACACGTATCTCAGGTGGCGGTCAGATAATTACTATGAAGAAAGGATCATAACATGTCTGATGAACAAGCATCGGAACAACCAGAAGTCGTAGACGAGACCGTAGAAGAGCAACCGCAAGCACAGCCTGTAGACGTAGAAGATCCAGCAAAGGCATTTGGCGCGGAACTTAGAGCTGATGATAATTTTCCACCAGAAGAGCCGGTGGAAATCGATCTCCGTGAGAAGTGCTCGAATTGTAACAAACAGTTGCAGCTTCAATGTCACGTCAAAGGTATGGGTCAGATATTCCCGGTGAAAGCTGATGGTCATTGCTCCCAATGGAGTTAAACTATGATAGCGCCAGTAGAGACAAAGAGGAAACCTAGATTTGCTGAACAGACAGGCATTCAAACGATTAGTTATTCGTTTGGCACAGGTATCTTACGAAGAGATTATAGCAAAGTGGGCACGTTTGCCCAGCTACGTGCTGTACGGCGCGATCCGACGGTACAGCTTGCACGAGCACTACTCATAAGTTGTATCCAGGCCGGATATTGGAACATCGAGGCCGATGACGATGTCAGTCCGGATGTGCTCGAGTTTATGGAGCACATCCTCCCGCTACGCGAGGATTTTTTGTACAATGCGATTGCTTTTGGTAAAGTCGACTTTGGCTTTTGTCCGTTTGAGAAGATCTTCCGGACAGATGGTAATCGTATCTATATCGAGATGCTCAAACCTCTCCTGGTAGACATGACCCACATACTGGTCACGAAACGAGGTCGCTTCAACGGTTTCAGGCAAAGGTCGATGGGCTGGGGTACGTTAGGTCAGACGCTAGGGACAGCCCCCGCTGGTGTTCAGATAACAGGAGGGCCGACGTACCCTATTGACCTTGGTGCTGAAAAGTGCTTCCTCGCAAGCTTTGCAGTTGAAGGAGGTAACCTCTATGGCATTCCTTTGCTGGAGAATATTCGTGCGATAAAGGACATGTGGGACGAGTGCAACGATGGCGCTCGTAGGTATGACAAGAAGCTTGCAGGGTCGCACTGGGTTGTGTACTACCCACCGGGAACTGGCTTAGTTGACGGTGTAGCAACAGACAACGGTGTGATTGCTGCATCAATGTTGGAGGTGTTGGAGAGTAGTGGTAGAATAGCACTTCCTACAACTATTGCTGAAGTGATGCAAGAGGTTACTAACACAGAAGTTGCTAGCCTATATGCCTGGCGTGTGGAGATACTCTCTGAGACAAAACCAAAACAAGAATCATTCAACAAGCGTATGCAACACCTTGAAGCCTTGATGGTACGTGGTCTCCTATTTCCAGAGCGAGCGGTGCTTGAGGGACAGCACGGAACCAAAGCCGAGAGCGGAGAGCAGATTAACCTCATGATGAACAACATGGAGGAACTGGACCGTACGATTACCCGTATGGTCAATCAACAACTGGTAGACCAGCTCCTCCGATTGAACTTCGGTGATGCGATGGTCGGTAAGGTACGACTCGCTTCCGCTCCGCTTATAGACAAGCAAGTAGGGTTTTTACGCGACCTGTACATGAAGCAGAATGATCAAAACATTGATATGGTGGCAATGAAAGAGAAACTCGATGTACCAGAAGCAGAAGGCGGAAGCGAGACAAAACCAGAAGAGCCGCCAGAAGGAGATAATGAAGATGAGTAAAGAAACTATCGGTGTCGTGGGACAGTGGTCGTCGCTCTTCATTTCACTGACCGGTATCATTATAGAGATAAAGTATGGAGCACATATTGGCCACATCCTTATCACTACAGCTGCAGTACTCCTTGCTGTCTCCACAAAAATTAAATACTACAGGAGTCACTAATGCCGAGAGGCTGGCATGGACAAAAAACAACCTAACACAAGCATGATTTTACAGTTACAAACGCCACCAGCGATACTTCTCTCCACTGGTTATGAGCCTAAGGAAACTCTGACACGCTATAGGAAAGAACTTCTCAAAATAGGTAACTATGTCAAAGCTTCGACAAATCAAGCTTTCAAGGTTACCTCTGAGACATTAGACCATCTCGTTTCTACATTCCACAGGTGGACTAAGAACGGTAATAAAGTGAGTCTGCCTCTGGGTCATGAGAGAGCAGACAAACCAGAGAGTAACCAAGGTTGGGTGGTAAACCTATTTCGTGAGGAGACCTCATTGTTTGGCCTAGTAGAGATCCTTAATCCAGAGTTGGCATTAACTACTGATGTAAGTATCTGTATTGAAGGTGAAGTGATTGATGGTAAAGGTCATAAGTATTCTGATGTTATTACGCACGTGGCTTTGTGTACCGACCCAGTTGTCGGTGGTCTCGGCGCGTTTGAAAAATTATCATTATCATTAAACAAAGGAGTAAAAGCTATGGAATTTCCAGAATTTCTAAAGAAGATTGCCGAGAAGCTGCACATCACGGGCGGAACGCCAACAGGAGAAGCAGTAATGTTAGCACTCGAGAACCAGCTGCCTGCCGACCCAGTTACCTCAATCAAGCTGTCTGGTAGCCCAGCTACCGACCCTCTGGTCGCAGCAGTTGTAAAGCAGACCATCGAGAACAGGTCGATTAAACTCTCGGGGTTGGTCAAAGCTGGTAAGATCACGCCCGCCGTCAAAGATGTGATCGCTGCGAAGTATGTCGAGACCAATGCTGTGACGCTTGAGTTGTCAAAAGGTGTCGATGATGGCTTCGATCTTCTGTACCAGGTATTGGCACAGGGTGTCTCGTCAACCATCCTGGATGAGCAAACCAGCGTACAGTCGCTGGAACTTGCAAACAAAGGTGCAGCCGGAGATGAGGGTCTAAGACTGCAGCGGGCTGACATCAACAAGAGGCGTGTCGCTGCAGGTTTAGTTGCCATCAATTAGTAGTCGTAGTGTGAGTACAAACAAATAAACAACTTTAAGTTATAAGGAGTAATACTATGACTGTACAAACAAAAGAAATGGTCATTGGGGATGTTGTTAAGTGGGAACTCCCAAATGAGCTATGTCGCCTGAAAAAGCATATCACATGCATTCCGGGCGCAACAGTACCGCTTGTTGTAGGCGAGGTCATGGAACCTGGAGGTGCGGTCGCACAAATCTCCACATTCGTTACTGCCATGACGGCTGACGGTGGAACCTTCAAACTCGGCTATAAAGGTCAATGGACTGCAGCAATTGCGTGGGATGCGACGCTTGCTGCCTGTAAAACTGCATTCGAGTTGCTCTCGCTGGTAACTGATACCGTTACGTTCAGTGCGGCATTTGCCAATGGTACAACCATCACTTGGACAACGGCAGGTCAAAAGGACGCCATCTTGATCGACTGGCGCCTACTGACTGACGGTGGTGTCGTTATGAGCGACACGACGAGCCTGACTACAACTGGCGGTTCTGCAGCAGCTACGAGTGCGAAAATTCTTGCAACTGCTGCAAATGCGGACTTCATCCTGCTTGAGAAGGTTGTACTCGCTGACCTGAAAACGGATAACAATATCCTGCGTGCAGTGATTTCCAAGGGAGATTGTGTTATCAACGGTGATAACTTGTTCGGCCTGGCAGCACAACTCGCAGGTGCAAAGACAGCGCTAATCGCTCGAGGTATTACGATCAGAACCGGGCCGAATCTCTATCAAGCAGGCCTCCCAACAGGTTACTAGAAGTAAACTGTGAGTAACGGTAGTAACAAGTACGTAAACACAATTTAGTTAAAAGGAGATACATAATGAATGTGTTAGATGTTTTTAAGGGTAACGCGTTTAATTTGGTTGCATTAACCGACGCGATAAATTTGATGCCTTTCAAACCGTCTCGGATTGGTGCAATGGGATTGTTCGAAGAGCAGGGAGTGACGCAGCGTGTGGTCATCATCGAAGAGCGTGATGGTGTACTGATGTTGATTCCACGAGCACCATACGGAGCACCAGCACCAGTTTCGTTGAAACGGGTACGGAGAGCACGAAACTTTGAGGTGATACATCTACCGTTGGATGACACGGTATCGGCAGCAGAAGTCCAGGGTATCCGGGCATTCGGTAGTCAAAGCGAGGTAGAAGGTGTCGTCCAGGTTGTTAACGACAAGATTGCTGTTATGCGGCAGAGTCATGAAATGACCTTAGAGTGGCATCGTATGGGTGCTGTCAAAGGTATTGTTTATGACGCTGATGCATCAACAGTGCTCCATGACCTTTACGCCGAGTTTGGTGTCCATAAAACACCTGATATGGACTGGGACATCCATACTGGTGCGACGGATCAGAAGCAAAACTGTTTAGACGCTAAGCGGTTGATCGAGGATGCACTCGGTGCTGCACCATATGACCACGTTCACGCCCTTTGTGGTGACAATTGGTTCGATATGTTTGTCAACCACGCACTTGTCAAGACCGCATACGAACGGTGGTCAGGTCAGGTTGCGGCAGCACTTGCTATTGCAGGTTCTGGTGCTGGTGTGTCCAGTGGTCCAGGTGCTCCTGGTGTAGGCGCTTTCCTTCGTGATGACCAAAGAAGGGGTTTCCCGTTTGCTGGTGTTATCTTCGAGAACTACCGTGGTAAGATCGTCACACCCGGTCGTACGACGACGACAACGACCAAGTTCATCGACGACGAGGAAATGCGCCTCTTCCCGGTTGGCGTACCAGGATTGTTCAAGACTTACTTCGGTCCGGCAGACTTCATCGAGACCATCAACACAGTTGGACGTCCCTACTACGCGAAGCAACAATTGATGGACATGGATCGCGGCGTTAACCTTCATACCCAGAGTAACCCCCTTTGTTTGTGCACGAGGCCACGGGTTTTGATACGAGGTTATGGAACCTCTTAAAAATGTGGTACATAACAGTCAAAAAGAGGTTCGGGCTCAAGTTTGTAAAGGAGCCGAATGGTTGCTGGCGTTGGACTGCAGGTCTTAACCATGGATACGGGTCTTTCCGTTACAATGATAGGATGCAACCAGCTCACAGAGTCAGTTGGATGTTGTATAACGGCGAGATACCAGCAGATAAGCTTGTCCTGCACAGGTGTAACCATAAGTGGTGTGTAAACCCTGAGCATTTATACCTAGGCACCCACATGGACAATGTTGCTGACAGGTTAGCCGTCGGTCCTCAAACTTGTGGAGCCAAACTTGACCGTGACGATGTCTTATGTATCAAGAAGATGCTCCGTGACAAGATACCTAACTGGTTGATAGCCTGGATATACCAAGTGACACGGACGAACATTGGTAGAATCCACACTGGCCGTAGTTGGTCATCGGTGACAATATGAACGTAGGTGGTACGACAATAGCAACTAGTTTTACCCCAAGCGTTGCCGTCTATAATATCGTGGTCAACGTAGTCCGTGTTGCTAAGACTAATACGGCTCGTGGACTTGCCGAGGTACCGACGAATATTGTAACTAACATGCCTGCAAGGATTAGGTGGTCACGTGGCAAAGAGCGTCTCCAATTTGACAAGGTTACTTACCTCAGAGATGCTGTATTGAGGTGTAGAAAACCCGCCGGAGTGACTATCACGACCAAGGATCGTATATCATTTAACGGCGAATCTTTTGAGATTGTAAGCGTAGTCGATTTCAGAAACTTAGGACGGTTACTAGTAATAGACATAAAGAGGATAGAATGAGTGTCAAGATAACCGATAATACTCAGGCATTCTTAGTTGCGATCGACGATAGAATTGAGACCCGTCTGGTGCGAGTTGGTAAAGTTGTTGCAGCCCGTGCTAAAGCACTCGCCCCTGTGAAGACTGGGGCTTTGAGGCGTAGTATACATGCAGAGATTGATCCGATAGAGTTGATGCAAGAAACGCGAAAGGCTCTTGGTTTAACTAAACCGGCAGCGATTAGATACCGGCGTCCGCTTAAGTTTCCTCGTCCATTTGTTGCGTATTACCAACCGGGTCGTAGAAGACGTTATACCATACCTACTGAAGAGCAATACAAACAGATGATGAAGAAGTATAGAAAGAAAATGAGAAGGGCGACGATACTCTCAATAGGGCCGCAGACGACATACCGTTCAGTGTTAGCACATGAACTTGCCCATGAGGTTGCCCCTCCCACACGCTATGATGTTTTTCGTTCGTGGTTCATGGGCCAGCGTCCGTTTCACGAGGCAGCTTACGCAAAGGCACAGCGAAGAACAAGGCGGGTAATGAGAAAAGTCGTAGTTGGTTCTACTGTACCCTACGGTCCAAAAATGGAGGTTCACAAACCGCATCTTCGCCCCGCACTACATGGAAGCAAAGCTGAGATAAAGAGGATATTTGCAAAGTGAATGTAATTTTCGACGCTATCTGGGTTAGGTTTACGGGCAGTCCGTTAGATACTATCTTAACGGCTTTGTATAATACGGAAGCCGATGATGAGGCAGCATATCCCTACGGTGTGTGTAAACTACCATCGAATATACCTGGTGAAGGAGAGTTTGAAGTAGATTGTGAAGACTTTTTGATAACATTTACTTTCTACGATGATGCATCAACTATGACAGTACTCGGTAATGCGTTTGAAGCTTTGAAGGCGCTTTACGATCAGCACGACTTAGTGGTAGCTGGTTACGAGGCGATTACAATGGAAAGAGGCCCAGCTAACATTTTCCGTGAAGATGGTATCTGGACTTACGATGTTTCGTATGAACTATTGATACAGAAAACTTAAATTGAAAGGACATATCATGACAGCACCGAAGGCAGGCTATAAAGGCGGCGTTTACATTGGCGCTCAAAAGATTGGTGGTTCAACAACCTGGGCGTACGATGGCGAGACGCGCCAGATGCAGGCCATTGACGAGTTCGAGGATGAACACATCATGGCCTTGCCGATGCAGATTATAGGTGGGAATGTTACTATTTCTGGTAACCTAAAGATGGGTGATGCAGGACAGGTATTACTTGAGACCAGGCTCGCAGATGGTGCACAGATCACTGATTTGAAGCTCTATGTTGACAAAGCGGCTAATAAGTACTATACACCAGATCCCGCAGTCTTGATGACGGGAGATAATGTCCCATCGCATGCGATTGTTATTACCGCTAAGGCTATCGGGGATGACAAGTCTGGGATAGCTACATTCAGTGCCACATTGACAATAAATGGGGCACTAAAGCGAGTCTAACAATGTTGACAACAATTAACTATCAATTTATTTTGTTAAGGAGAAACACTCATGGACAATGTTTCCATCAACTTCGACCTAAGTTTGGTCGCACAGGGCGACAATAGTAGCATCCAAGGGCTCGGTAGCGCCATCGATAAGATCAGTGAGGCCAGAGGCATACAGTTCACCGATGGTGTATTGACCGGCCAGTGTGATGTATTCTTTCACGACATCCTTTCTATCACTACTCTGGACACGATTGACCTCAACGGCGTAGCGTTGAGGGATGCCTTTTTAGTGGGTCTTGCTATCACCAAACTCAAGGTTTTGTTCATCAAGAACCTCACCGGTGTAGAACTTGAGATTAGTAATGACGCTGCAGAGATATTCCCGATTTTTGAGGCAGCTACAGATGTTCTAAAGTTACCTGACGATGGCCAATTATTTATGGTCTTCCCTGGAACTGGCTTGACAATTGGTGCCACAACAGGTTCGCTCGAGTTCGTCCACGCCGCTGGTGTGCCAGCAAACGTCGAGCTCATTTGTGCCGGAGTTCGCTAAAACTTAACATAGGAGGTACAAGATGCCACGGTTTGATACCGAAAACCCGGGTCAGTGGTTTTACTTTGACCCTGACAACCCCGAGACAGGTGGTCTGCGTCTTCGTATAGCCACGCCCAAAGAAGTCCAACGAATTGATAGGTTAACTGTCAAACACAACTGGAAGTTCGAACGCGGTACCGGTAGGCGCTATGATGACCAGAAAGAGGATGAGAAGTTAGCACATGCATTGCGTGTGGATTACTCCATTACTAACTGGAAAGAAGTGTATCTTGATAATGATGACACCCCTGCAGAGTGTACACGTGCAAACAAGGTCAGGGCGATGGAATCCCCGGACTTCATGAAGTTCTATTTGGAGTCCATGGAGGAGTTGAACCGGACAAACGTGGCACTCGATGAGGCGCGAGCAAAAAACTTAGAGAGTTCATCGAGTGGCAGTGCCGAAGAGCAGTCTACGGAACCTGTGACGTCTGCGTAGAGCTTTACGAAGCTGATGGTAAAGAAGAACCACCATGCGAGCAGTGCCTCGTTGTGTTAAACGAAGAGAACTTCGAGGTCTGGGATATGTACACGCTCGTTGGTAACCAAGTACGTGTAGCACCTATGGGTGGAGTTATCGGGTTAGATCATGGTGCAGTGTTAGACACTATCAAATTGTACACCACCGACGGTGATGTCAAGAAGTTGTTTGAAGGTGTACGTACGTGCCACCGAATTGAAATGGAGTACACAAAGGAGAAATCATAATGCCGAATTTTGCGACAGCAACGATCGGAGTTGAAGTAGACACTAGCAAGTTGCCGCAACAGCTTGAGAAAGTCAAAGCTGTGACCACAAAAGCTGCAAAGGAGGTCGAAAAATCTTTTGCTGGTATGGCTGCCGATGTAACAAAGAAAATATTCGAGACAGCCAATATGGTACCCAAAGTTATACAAAGAATAGCTGCTACGATCAAGCCGTTAATTGCAGCAGTAGGACACGTCGCTGAGGTGTTTAGAGCCGTGTTCAAAGCTGTACTAAGAGTATCCAGTGCAATCAAATGGCTAACTAAAGGAATACCTATCATAAGTAAACTTACAGCAGGAATACATACCTTCCTCAAGGGCCTATCAGAGACACCCGTTTGGCTCAAAAGGTTAACTACAACTTTGCTACACGTAGTTGACGCAGTTAAGGGCGTAGTTACCTCAGTACTAAAAGCATTTACTGGAATAAGGGCAACGGTTAAAGAAATGTGGCAAATCTCTAAAATGCCACCCGGACTCAAATCTGTAACCGATGTGTTTAAGGCTTTGAGTAGAACTGTACACGAGCTAGGTCTTAGACTTAGACAGGGTGCCGAATACCTCGGTGCGTATATACTCGGTTATGAGAAGGTAAAAGCTCAGGTCATGATAGCCGAGATATTGGCAAAGACAGAGGATAAGTTACGAACCGCAATGCTCAAACGAAAGGAAGCATGGGATAAAGTACGGGTTATGTGGCCAATTAAAGTGAATTTGCTTAAGGAAGCTACAGAAGCTACCAAACAATCGACAGAAGCTACTAAACAGTCGACAAGAGCTGTCCTTGATCTTGCAGAGGCGACGAAGAAAGGGAGGGCGGAGTGGGATAAAATGTCAAAAGCAGCACAAGATGCAGCATTAGTGGAAGCAGCACAGAAAGCAGGAAAGGTAGCAGGAAGGATAGTAGAAAAGTATTCTGCAGCAGGAAAGGTAGTACGCTCCCTTGGAGACGACATCATACGGGGTGTACAACAACAAGGGCAAACGATGTACGACATCTCTGGTGTAATGGTCAAAGCCTACGTAGGTGCCTTCAAGGCGATACACGACGCAGCTGAGTGGACCTTTGGTAAGATAGTAGCCGCCGCTAAGTGGGCTGCTGATAAGATGGGCATCTATATAAAATGGGCAGTAGGTATCGCAACGGTCTCGTGGGCTGGATTTTATGCTTACATTGTACATGCAGCAATGGATGTTGAAGATGCTTACCAGGATACCTGGGGTACTACCAGAGATGTTCTCTCGGATATGCGTGATGCTCTAAAAGGTGTTGCTGCCGTAATCGGTAAACCATTCCTTCCACGTATTAGAGCAGCAGCGGAAGCAATGACACAGTGGTTAGTGAAAGCTAGACCACAAATCAAGATTTGGGCAGAGAAGGTTGCTTATTACTTGGGGTGGGTCGAAGGTGCACTCAAGGATTGGGTTGCTTACCTGACGACAGATTGGCGAGGTGGTGTATCGGTAGCGCTTCATGTAATTACAGAGCTCTTCAAAGGTCTCGCCGAGTCATTAGTTGCCATAATGGAAACCGCTGGTAGAATGGCTGGTAAGGCTCTTGTGGACTCTCTTGTTGGTGGCGTCACTGGTGCATTACAAAGACTTGCCACAACACAACAGAGGGCTGTCGAATGGCTTGGTGAGAAGCTAATGAAGAGTAGCGAGGAAGCCCAGCGTGATTTTACCAGGCTTACAGGAATACCGTTAGGTCGTCAATTCCCTGCAGGTATCGGTCTTGGACCACGTGAAAAGGTAGTAGATGAAGAGAAAGACTTAAGTAAACGCTTAATACAAATTGCCAGGGAGCGTGCAGCCAACATTAAGACCATATTAGAAGGTATGCCAACCTGGGGCATAACACCAAGAGTGCCCCCCGCTATACCTGGCGCCGCGCCCGGAGCTGATGAGATGGTGAGAAGGGAGGAACAGCAGGGAGTCTTCTACCGGGAACTCTTAGCAGAACGTGTTGGTGCTTACAAGAGCATCTATGGTGAGATAAGGCATATCACATATGGTGCTCATAAGGAACAAATGAAAGACCTGAAGGAACTCAGTGAATGGTACCGTTACCTCGGTGTCGATGTGCAAACCTTAACTAGGTGGTACCAAGAGCAAGCAGATGTACTACGAGAGGAATACCTATTGTCATTTGGTGATATCCGTAGTGGTTTCCAAGCAGCAGGGACAGCAATCAGACGCGAGATAACAACTTGGGCCGAACGAGCATACGAGTTCTCCTTTGCATTCCAGGATGCTTTCGCCTCTGGACTCGAACGAAGTATGCGTGATATGAAAAACTGGAAAGATCACATGCTGAACATGCTCGAGGAGGTTTATTGGAAAGCTGTACGTATCGCATTCATCGACCCACTGGCAACAGGTTTAGCAAGTGTATTCGCAGGTGCTTTAGGTGGTACACCTGTTAAACCGACTGCGTTTACCTCTCCACATGGAGGTCCAGCAGCAGGCAGCTTACAACACGGCGGTACAGTTCTACAAACAGGTTGGGCTAAGGTACATAAAGGCGAGACGTACTCTGGCGTCGGTGGAGGTAGCCTTGAAGTTAACATTAACTATACGGGTCAGGAGAGACCTAGAGTTACTGAGGCGGACTATGATATTAAAGGTCAGATTAAGAAAGTCAATTTGGAACTAATGGCACACGATAGAGCGACCCAGCGCGGAATTCAACAAGTAGCGAGGGCAGGATAAAATGGCTAACATGACAGTAACACCAGCAACATTGGAAGCAGTTGCACGAATATATGCGCCTACGTGCAGTAGCAGTTTCCCCATTATAGGGCGAAGACCATCGAAAACCTTTAGTGCTGAGCCGTCACAACAAGCTGTGCTGATTGGAGACTACGCCAGTGGTTACCCTTTACAAAACAAACAATTCACTTTTGATGGTTTAACATTTACTCCTGAGTTACGTTCTGTTTTCGAAGCAGACAAACTTATTGTGTTACAGTTCTACGAGGATCATAAAGACGTTCCATTTCCTTGGTATAACAATCAAGACGATACCTGGTACACTGTCATCTTTACTGGTCGTCCGAGGTGTCGGTTAGACGGACGTAAAGATTTATGGAAAATCAACTTAGAATTTCGTCAGGCAGAGCCACTATGAAAATTATAAAAGTCAACGGTAAGGATTACGTCCGTATGGGGGACAAGTTAGTCCCGGTCGACGAGAGCGGTCAGCCTATAGGCGTGTGGTCAAAAGAAACACCGAATGCTGCAGGCGGCCAAGATTGTACTGTTCACGTGCCTTGTTTACAAATAGCACCAGAAGTACATAAACCAAGTTAGGAGATATTATGGCAAGCGGAACATATAACAGATGGCGAGCAAACTTGATGAACAAAATCGTCGATATGGAGGATGATGTCATCAAGGTCATCTTATTGGACGACAGTCACGCGTTCGATCCCACAGATAACGTTATTGGTGACATAGATGTTAACGAGCTCCCTGCTGCAGGCGGCTACGCACAGAAGACTAAAGTCTTAGGTGGCAAGAGCGTTACACAGGCAACAGCTGTTAAATTCGACGGTACTGATGTTGAATGGGCTGGTGCAACATTTAGTGCCTGGCATGCTGCTCTTTATGACGACACTGTGGGCACTGATGACCTCGTGGGTAGTATTGACTTTGGTGGCGAGAAAGTAGTAGCCGCTGGCTTGTTTAAGATTCAGTGGCATGTAAATGGTATTATTACCTTAGCCGCAGCTTAAAATAGAAGGGAGGCCATTATGGCTAATATACCTGTAAAATGGGCAGCACCAACAGTGGCATACGGAAGTTATTTAGCGGCTGCGCTCAATGCCCTAGCCAACAATGCAATCGAAGCGAGTGGTGCTACTATCAATAATGAAAGCAACTTGTGTACATTCATGGACTTGGAACTCACTCTTGCTTCTCTTGACCTCAGTGGTCAAAACGCTCCAGCAGTTGTTGTTTTCTTAATCGAGAGCATTGATGGTGGTACTGATTTCGATACAGTGACGGATGCAGTAACTGCTGATGCTTCTATGCCACCAGCGGACAAGATTTGTGCGACTTTTGGATTACGAAAGGGCACGGGGGCAGAAGCAAAACTTGCTGTGAAGAGTATGATCCCAATTCCACCAGGTCGATGGAAGTTGTGTCCAAGAAACAAAACAGGGGCAGCGTTTGGTGCAACAGGTAATATTCTTGCCTACAGAACCTATAATCTTAAAAGTGTGACAGCATAATGATACTCGCTCCAACAAGCCGTCGAATCATTCGGCCTTTCGACAAACCATCGTTTGAGCACACCCAGAGGTATGGTCTAATCAAAGGTCATTGGGCTAATCTAAATCGTGTTGCCTTCTGGGTGTTCAATGAACGTGTAGGGAAGCAAGTTATCGATTTGAGTGGTTATAGAAACCACGGGTTATTTGTTGGTAATCCAACTTGGGACTCTGACGCTCTGTATTTTGATGGGGCTGGAGATTATGTTGCTGTAAATAACTCTCCGAGCCTAAACAACTTCGGCACTGGTGACTTTTCAATCTTTGCTCGCGTAAGAATACCACCTCGTACAGCCGACCCGTCTTCTTATGGACAAATCCTTAACATAGAAGGAATAGACCCACGTTATTATTTACGCTTCGCCGACAATCCACCTTATCCTGGAAAGGTACATGCTGTAATAGACGACGGAACCACGACTTTAAGTATTTTTAGTAGCACTATCGTCGATGACAATAAAGAGCATCAAGTCGGTGTTGTGTTCGACAGAGACGGGAATGCTCAAGTTTATGTTGATGGAAAGGCAGACGGGAGTGGAGTTGATATCTCAGCTATCGGTAGTGTCAACAACAACAACGATATACGAAT
>JAUXAH010000439.1 GCA_030614945.1 Phycisphaerae bacterium | reverse complement strand
GTTACATAGGCATTCTGGAAAACAATGCTTTCTCGAGCCAGCTTATTCAAGTTCGGGGTATGGATTTTGGTATTGCCATAAGCGGCCATAGTGTCGGCTCGCTGCTGGTCGGTCCAGATAAAGAGTAGATTGGGCTTGTCCTGTTTTCGAGAAGAAACCCTTTGGGAAATGCCGGCGCATCCTTGCGTGACCAGCCCGGTTGCTGCCATGCCAACGGCTTTGACGAACTCTCTTCGACTGATTTCAGATTCCACTATAAGATTCATTCGTTGGCCCTCCTGAAACTGTAATTTCGCATCTGCGGCCGGATTATAGAAATGTCATAATCGCAATTTTGTTGTTCCTGTTGGTTAGTGGTTTTCATTTTCTTAAATGCCTCTCTTGCCGGCAAGATTTAGGTTTGTGTTATTAGTCACAATTATGCGGCAGATGTAGGGTTTTGTCAAATAAGGAACGACGAATTTTCTTTGAGATTTATGATTTGTACACTTCCATACTTTTGAATCCTGTTTTCATCACGATTTTTCTTAGCCAGGGGTCGTATATGAAATGAGATTTAATGTTCTTTAAGAATATGTTTCTTCTCAGTTGTCTGGTTTTCTGATAGTAGCGTTTCTCAAAGCCATCCGGTGTCTTGCGCAGGATCTGGGCGAGAATAGGCGCACTTTTGAAGGCATAACTTAGGCCCTCGGCGGAGCTCGGGCTTATCCAGCCAGCCGCTTCGCCGAGTAATGCAACCCCATTTTTGCCGGTACAAATCTCTTGTGTCTTCACAGGCCGGAGAATAAAAGCTCCTTTTCTGCGAGTAGTCTTTCCAAATCGGAAGCCACAATCTCGCAGCTTATTTTTCAGCAGTTCGAACCTGCCGAATACATCACGCCTCGGATGCAGTGCGGCCCCGATAATCAAATGGTTTCCCTTAGGAATAGTCCAGCAATAGTAATCGGTAATTTCCGGGTCAAATATTGTGGAGAAGTATGGTAATTTACTGTCTGCTTCGACCCATTCCTGCACTCCGAGATACGCTTTTGGAAAAGGATGGTTTGGGTCGGCTTGTTTGCGCACCCTGGATGATGCCCCGTCAGCTCCAACCAGGATTCCGGCGTGCTCTACGTATGCCTTATTGTTCTGGACAAGCTTTATTTTGAAAGAGTCATTTTCTGATTCGTATGATTTGAATCGGCAGCCAAGCCGTATATCGACACTCGACGGAATCATAGACAATAACCAGCGGTCAAATTTCCGGCGGTCCATATTGATGTAGTATCGTTGATAGTACCTCTCTATACGTTGCTGGACATTAATGGCCCGGACAACGAAAAGCTGGGGCTCTACCAACACGCTTTTGGGCAAGCCCAATCCCATTTTGGAGAGCATCCCCTGAGCATCGGGAGCGAGCAGTCCGCCGCAGCATTTTCCGGCTGAATTAGTTTCGGGGGAGCTTGTCGGCCGCCTCTTGTCAACTAACAAGACCCTGTAACGACTTGCGAGCAGGCGGGCCAGGGTGGCCCCGGCAGGTCCGGTACCTATGATAGCTACATCATACATCGCAGGAATTTCTCACCTTAAAATATATTGAAATCCAAACATCAATGAAAAATATAATTGTGCGGCAGATGTGCTGGTTTGTCAAATGAACAAGTTTTTCGTTTGCGGCCAAACGGCGAAAAGACTTGCAGAGATAGGGGATGGTTGTTATCCTGTGTGCCTTGTTTTGTTGGGAAAATTGTATTGTAAACCTTTGATTACGGGAAATTCTCAATGGGTGCATCTGTAAAAAATCCAGGTCTATCGGAACTTGATGAGCTTTGTGTCCAAACGATTCGGTTTCTGTCTATGGAAGCTGTGCAGAAGGCGAAGTCGGGGCATCCGGGTATGCCGATGGGGATGGCGCCGGCGGCGTACGTGCTCTGGACCAAATATATGAAATATAACCCGGCCAATCCGAGATGGCACAACAGGGACCGTTTTGTTCTTTCGGCGGGCCACGGCAGTATACTGCTATACTCGCTGCTGTATTTGACCGGTTATGATTTGAGTCTGGATGAATTGAAGAACTTTCGGCAGTGG
>JAUXAH010000089.1 GCA_030614945.1 Phycisphaerae bacterium | reverse complement strand
AGCGAAGCTGCCAGCTCGGAATCGATTCGGCGCCGAAGAAGAAGCCGTTGCAAATAATAGTCCGGCAATTGCCTGGCTTTTCACAAGCGCTTAAAATAAGCCGGTCTCTCGCCCGCGTCGTTGCAACGTAAAGGATACGCATCTCTTCCGCCAGTGCTGTTGACAGTTTCCGCTCTGCGATGACCTCGTGTGCAAGCGAACGCAGCTTGCTGTTTGACTTACGGTCGATAATTTGCAGCCCCAACGTATCGCCGGCATCGGCAAGAAAATCTCGCTGAATGTCCCTTTTGTTGAACTTGCTGTCCAGCTCGGCCAAAAAAACGACCGGAAATTCAAGTCCCTTGCTTTTATGCACGCTTAAGATACGAACGGCATTACCCGCTGCAGATTCCGGCTCTGCAGGGGCCCAATCTTCGCCTGCTTCCTGAAGCTTCTCAATAAATTCAACGAACCGCGTCAGGGAAGGGATGCCCGCACCGCTGACAAAACCCTCAAATTGTATCGCCCTGTCGTGGAGCTTGAGAAGATTAGCTCTGCGTGCCTGCCCATTCGGCAGAGCCGAAACGAACGACAGAAAGCCGGTCCGGCGATAGACCTGCCATATCAAATCTGCCAGATTGCCTCGTCGGGCAAGTGTCCGCCACTGCTCAATCACAGCCACTATTTCTTTCAACCTTTGCGCCAGTTCCGCATCCTCACCGTTGTTGGAGTATTCGATTACGCAGTCGTAGAAGTTTTTGCTATGCTCATCTGTTTCGCTGTGGATTTTTATCTTCGCTAATTCAGTGTCGCTAATATTAAAAAACGGGCTTCGCAATACGGCGGCTAATTCGATATCGCGCTGAGGATTGTCCAGGACCTTTAACAGGCAGAGACAATCGCTGATTTCAGTCGCCTCAAAATACCCGGCCGTGGCTTGACAGCTTACAGGCACGCCCGCTAATCGCAGCACTTCGACGTAGTCATTGGCCTTTTTGGCCAGCGACCGCATCAGTATCACAATGTCACGATACTCAACATCCCTGAATTTATCTTCCTGCTTATCATATATCTGAAATTCCGCCTTACCCGTATCTGCTCCGACCATTTGCCTGATACGCCGGGCAATCATTGCCGCCTGACGCTGCCGGCTGCTGATAACATTTACCCCGTTAGAAACAGTCGTGGAATTTCTAACGGGGTTTATATTCTCCTCGTCCAGCCCCTCGGAGGGGCTGGGCTCGTCGGCAATTTCGCTTATCTCCTGGTTTTGCAAATCCTGGTCTCTGTTTTGTTCGTCAAGTATGTGAAACTCGACAATTGGCTCGTTTGTGTCACGGGGCACGGATGACGGGGCACGGCTTGTAAGTGCCGGCTTCAACTGGGCCGACTCGTCGTAATCAATCTTTGCAAACGAAGCCGTCATTATCCGGCCGAATATCTTGTTGACAAAATCGAGGATTCCTTTGGCCGAGCGGAAATTGGCATTCAGGTCAACCCGCAGCCCGTTAAGTGCATCGGCCCGGTCAACCCGCCCCTGGCGGGCGGGCTTTAAGCGTTCTAAAAAAATCTCCGGCTCAGCTCCCCGCCACGCATAAATACTTTGTTTCACATCGCCGACAACAAAAACATTGTCTTCGCAGCTAAGCAAATCAAGTATGGCCTGCTGAACAGGGTTAATATCCTGATATTCATCAACGAATATGTATTTGTACCTGCGGCGAAGCGCCAGAGCCGTCTTCGAGGGTGCCAGATTGTCCTCCGAAGAACTCTCATCGGTCAAAAGCTTCAGGGCATAATGTTCAAGGTCGGCAAAATCCAGACAGTTGACCGCCAGCTTGGCCCGGCTGTACAACCGGTCAAATTTCTTAACCAGCTCAATCAATACCTTCGTCTGCAGGCCGGCAGCGGCGCTGACTTTATCGAGGTAGTCCGGATTTATAATCGCAAGGTCCGAGAGTCCCTCAAAAGCATCCACTGCTTTTTTCACCGTCTTTTGTACAAGTTCAGCGATTGTTTTCGGCACTTCTTTGGGCTTATTAACCCTTGGCTTCTTAAAATTTCTTATCTCTTCGGCAAATTTGCCCCAATCATCGGCCTTCAAAAGTTCAATACATTTCGCAACGGGTTTAATAAAAATATCCTCGCACTTCTCAGCCCAATCACCACCAACACCTTCATTTTCGTAGAGTCTCCGGGCGTGCCGAAGCTGATTTAGGATGTGCTGCAATTTGTCTGCAATAATTTCTTTTTGTTTCTTACCTAACTCAGTTGCAAAGGGATTGGCCGCCTCTGCAAGCAGCAATGCCCTTTCGTACCACTTTTCCCGTAAAACTACGCTGTCCAGAAAATCGCTAAGCTCTATTATCTTTGCAGGAAAACCGTCATTTGTGCGAAGGTCTCGCCGGTACAAGAGCTGTTCAAGGGCCGCTCGTATGTTGCTCTGCTGCCAGGCCCAGTCGATTGTTTTTTCGAGCACCTCCGCTTTTAATAGTTTCGCTTCGTCCTCATCGATTACGCCGAACGTTGGGTCAAGGCCAAGTTCGTAAAAATACTCAGTGATAAGCCGTTTGCAAAACGAATGTATCGTACTGATATCGGCGCCGCCCAATAGCATAAGCTGGCGGCGAAGATGGGCGTCGCCGTTTTCCAGAAATGCAGCTCTTAATTGCTCGGCTATTCGCGAACGCATCTGCTCGGCAGCCATCTCGGTAAAAGTCAATACCAGTATGCTCCACACATCGGGACATACGGATTTGTCGGACACGATATTGGCACATCGGCCCGAAAGGACCGCCGTTTTACCGGTGCCCGCTGAGGCCGTTACTAAAACGTCACTGCCGCGTGCAACGATTGCCCGCCGCTGCTGCTCCGTCCATTTAATCTTCTTCCCAGCCATCAACCACTCACATCTCTTCAAGAACACGAATTTTCCCGAATGATTCTAACGGATTGTAGTCATTTATCTGCCAGTCGAACCGGCAGACCGACTTGTACTTACAATAACTGCACGGTGATTTCCCGCTCAAACGATATGGCTTGACATCAATTCTGCCGGAGAGTATTTCTTCAGCCAGCTGAACTATTTTCCTCTCGGTAAATTTAAGAACCTTTTCAAAGTCAGCGGGTTTTAACACCCCTCTATTTCCATAATTGCCGTATGGCTCACCGTCTTTAGTAACGTAAAAATTATAGAATTTACTGTCTTTCAAAGCTGTTTTATCAAGCTCCCGGGCAAATTCACCGTTGAAGATACCTTTTGCTTTATAAGCAAAACTTTCAGTTTTTCCCGATAGTTCTTCGAGCGTGGCCCTTGTGGGCGCCACTTCGACCGGCATATAAAACGCCCCTGCAACCTGTGCATCGAGTATCGAGCATAGAGCATCTTCTGTCCTCTGTCCTCTGTCTTCTGTCCTCTGTCCTCGGGATGCGCTGCGTACAGCTAACATATAAATTGGAAGCTGCATATCCAGACCATAATAAAGCTTCGACCAATTAAAGGATTTGTCTCGGCGTTTATAATCGAAAACTATCACGACTTTTTCATCTTCGAGCTTTGCAACATCAATCCGGTCTATCTTGCCATCCAGAGACAGCAGCCGGCCGCCCGAAAGGCCAATCTCGCATTCGCCAAGGCTTGTAGGGGCAACCCTGTGTGGTTGCCCTCGGCCGGCACGTAGGCCTGCACCTGCTTTGCCGAACGAAACTTCCGACCGGCTCGGCCTGAAACTCCCCACCTGCACCATTTGCGCAATCGCCGAAACACAATCCTCAAGAACCTCGCCGGCAACGTGAATGATAAAAGCGTTATGAGGCCTGTGACGGACAAAGTTTGATATAAACGAGTCCTCTCTGACAAGTTTTGATATTTGTTCTCTCAAAAGCTCTAAAAGCCGGTCATCCTGAACCGTCGCAAAATCTTCTGTTTCGCAGCTTACCCGCTTCAACAAAGCATCCAGAACACGATGGTAAAAAATGCCCACGTCCAACGGCTCAAACTTAAATTCCTCCCGCTCCTTCAATTCCAATACATATCGGGCAAAATACTGATACGGACACGCCGCAAAAGTACTCAGCCGTGTCGCAGAGCTTCTTACCTGCTCACCGAAAAGCTCTTTGACTATCCTCTTATCGAGCTCGGCACGATTGTCATAATTTATAGCAGATTGAACTTTTGAGCCGAGTTCTCCAGGTTGTTCATCCGAACAAATTCCATTTAATAATTCACCAAGCCGCTCGCCGGAACTCTCAAGCAAGTCACCAGATGCATCTTTACCTAATCGGCTGCAGAGCAAATCTGTAAGCTCGGTCTCGCCGTGGACCTTTTCAATACTGATTTGCTCGCCCACAATCGATTCTTCCTTGAGATTTTCAAACAGCGATTCTAAATTAGCTATAAATTGCGAGCGAGGCACCGCACTGCCCTTATCATCAGCCGAAGGGTAGGTAACACAGAGAAATTGCGATGGGCGTGTAAATGCAATGTAAGCCAGATACTGGCGCTCGGCAAGCATCTGGCTTGCCGTTGCCGCCAGTGGGAAATCCGCCGACTCCGCAGCGCTGCGGTCGTCTTCGCTTAATATGCTGTCGAAACTAACCGGAACGGGAAACTGCTTTTGTGTAGCTCCTACTAAAAAAACCGCTTTCAAATCCGGATGCCGGCTGCGCTCGATAGAACCTACAAGAACCTGGTCCAGTGTCGGCGGAATGAAAGCCAGCGTCAACTGCGAAAATGCCGAATCCAGAATCGCAACATAATCCTCACAGCTCATCTCTTGGCCGGCAAAGACCTCGACAAGCTCGTCAAATATATCTACAAGCTTATCGTAAAACTGCAGATGTTCATCAACGGCTGTATAATCTTTTCCTTCAGCGGCTTCTCCAACCCAGCTCCGAATTCTTTCACGAACACCCAAACCATCGATAAAATCAAAAATAATCCGAGTGAACTCCTCGGCGCTGATTGTTTTTGCCGGATTGTCACCTGGGTAAAGTCTGTCCCGAAGCTCAAGCAAAGGGCCGACGGCTTTTAGCCGGATTTCGTTTATCCGCTGCTCATCCCGCCCCTCCGAGGGGCGGGGCTCGTCAAAATCTCCTTTGTCCTCGCCTGCAAAACGCCATTCCTTCCCACTTTGCCAGTCGTCACCGCTTATGCCAAAGGCAAGACAGTAATTTTCCAGCACGTCAACATCCCGGCGCTCTATTGGCACCAGGTCGGCTTTTAGATAAGCAAAAATATCGCTGCTAAAAAAGCCGCCTGTAACCGCCTGCAGCGCCGAACAAATAAGCTGAATAGCCGCATGCTGGTTCAACGGTTTTCGCTTATCGATAAAAAATGGTATCTCATAGTCGTCAAAATACGCCCTTATATAGTGCTGATAACCGTCGATGTCCGATGCGATAACCGCAATGTCACGATATCGATAATCCTTTTCCTTGACTAATTCAAGTATCTGCCTTGCGACGAATCGGACTTCAGCCCGCCCGTTTGGTGCCGATACGATGCGGATATTGCCAGCCGCAGGCATTTTAGATGCTTCCAACTTGAATGCGTTGCGCTCGATATGAGCGAGCTGCGGACAAAAAGAGAATCTAACCGCCTCATCGAGGATTATCGGCTCAGCCAATCGCAGTTTACATTTTTTTATTAGTTCAATCAGGGCGATATACGTTCGTTCAGTCGGGCCGAATATGCCGACAGGGTCGAGTTTCTCGGCATCCGGATTGGCCAAATCGATATTTGACGGGGCCAGACAAAGGGCAATTTGTGCATCCGCCACGACCTTCAGCAGCTCAGCAAGCATTGCAAGCTCGGCTGTCGTAAAGCCGGCAAAGCCATCTACCCATAACTTGGCGCCTTTAACAAAGCCCGCTTCCGCTACTGCTCGGCACGCACGGCTCAGTTGAATATCAGGGTCGATGAACCTGCCCTCGATAAACTTCAAATATTCTTTAAGAATCAGGCCGATATCGGCAAATTTCAAGACAGCCAAACTATTATGTTCGTCTTTCTGCAATTCGCCCAGCAGTTGGTCAATATCGTCCGGCGTCTTTGCATACTGGTGCAGCTCAACGATGGTTTTTGCCATTTGCCGACCCAGCCCCGGCCGGTTCGCTGATGACTCGAAGATTTTTAATTTACTTTTACTGTCTCGCAGAATCCTGTGCACTATCATTTGTCGGCCGATGCGCGAAAGCTGCGGCCTCACCGTATTCTTGCCTGACAGCAGAAACTGCAGTCGGTCAAATGAAAGCACTCTCAATCTGTTGTAGCCGGCTATTCTTTTATCGCCAAGAATTGCGCGCTCCGCCTGATAAGTGGCCTGTTCCGGAACCAGCAAAATCAGCCGCTGTTCGCCAGCCGGCTCCAGCAATGCATCAACGATTGCTCTTATGCAATAGCTGGTCTTGCCAGTACCGCTTCTGCCAAGAATAAATTGAACTGCCATAGGGACCGTCCCGGATTTGAAAATTATTCTTTCCCCCCCTTTTACCACAAGTGCCGCCCGTTTTCAATGCGCTTTACTTCACCCGACCACCATACCCCCGACCGGTGAAATATGAAAAACGCACGCTGGCTGTCTTTAGCCGTCGGCAGCCCAGCTTTTCTAACCCACGTAATCTTCGGCAAAATTCCTTTTTGCCCTTTGCTGCTTTAAGAGACTTCGCCGCCTTTTTTCCTCTAATCGCCGCCGTTTGACCGCCTTCGGCACCGCAGTCTTTTTCCTAACCGCTTTCTTTTTTATCGCCCCTCTCAATAACTCCTGCAATCGCTCGACCGCAACCCTGCGATTTGCCTTTTGCGTCCGATACCGTTGCGAAACAACCCGTATTATGCCGTCTTTGTTGGCTCGTGTTGCAAGCCGTTTGAGTATTTGCTGCCTTTGTACATCGGAAAAACTCTCGCAGTTTACCGCGTCGAAGAACAGTGTTACCCGCGTATTGACCTTGTTCACATTTTGTCCACCCGGCCCGCCGCTGCGAGAGAACTTAAAAACAAGCTCATCCTCACGAATAAATATATCATTTGTGATTTCAATCATATCATTATGTCCCAAAACCGCCCTCGCTGTCATCCTGCTCCTTTCCCTTTGTCACTGCGAGCTTCTTTTTGTCATTCTGAGCGCAAAAAGCCTTTAGCCCTGAGCGAAGCCGAAGGGGAAGAATCTCGTCGTTGCGAGCATCGTGAGGCAATCTTTATATCACGACGTTACGTGGTAGCTGAATTCAAGCACCTGCGGATTAACCAGC
>JAUXAH010000148.1 GCA_030614945.1 Phycisphaerae bacterium | reverse complement strand
CTGCAGGATACAGGCTGCTTTTTTTATTTGTATTTTTGCCTGTTTGCGAATAAAAATTACGTAAAGAAGTAAAAATGGAAAAATAGAAATAGCTGCAAAAAAGCACAAAAGGAAAAAAGAAATGGAGATTGCTTCGCTGCGCTCGCAATGACGATATACGCAATACGCAATACGAGATACGAGAAATGGATGATTATAGACAAATAATACATAGTGCCAAGCCGGGCCAAATCATACCTATCGTCAAGCAAATCGACATTGACGAGCCGGTGGGGTTTTTTGCCAAACTGAGCGACTACGGCCGGGCTGAAAACTGCTGTTTTTTTGAGTCGAGGGAATACTTGGCAGGTAGTGAAGCACTGAGTTTCGGCACTGCAAAACCGGCACTTTACCTCACCGGCACCGGTGCTGATTTTATCGTCAAAGCCCTGAGTAATACCGGCAAACGCATAATAGAATATCTGTCCACCAAAAAAAAGCGGTTCGCTTTTTGCGAATCGGTCGAATTCGGCTCAGAAGCAATTAGCGGCAGAATCAAACAAGTCAAAAAAGTAGTAGATGAGCAGACGCGGCTGCAAAGCACAAATCAAATGGACGTATTGCGGGCCGTTGCGTTTGCATTTCGCTTAGCAAGTAAACCGTTCCGCGTAACCTGCGGCTTGCTCGGAGCTATAAGCTACGATTTCATAGACCAGTTTGAAAAACTTCCTCCCGGTAAAAGCGACCTGCTCGGCAATCCTGATTATGAGCTTTACTTCGCCGACAATATCTTTTTGATGGACCACGAGCATGGCAAAGGATACGTGATTGTCAATTGTGTGATAACAAATGGCGACCGTGAGGCTGCAATCGCCGAGGCACAGGAATGTTTCGATTACTATTTTAACATTGCAAGATTTGACACGCCGAAAGGTCAAAGATACACCGCTTCACTTCCCGCTACTTCAACCGATACCAACCAGCGTGAATACGAAAGGATGGTCAGCAGAGCCAAGCAGCACATTATCGACGGTGATATTCTTCAAGTAGTCCTGAGCAGGACGATAATGGAGCCCTGCCCGGATGAGCCGCTGGATGTTTATAAGCGGCTTAGAGAATTGAATCCTTCGCCGTATATGTTTTATCTCAATACCCCCAACACAATATTGATGGGGTCAAGTCCGGAACTGAATCTGCGAGTCAGCGGAACGAGACACCGTGATGTTGAGATTCGGCCGATAGCCGGCACAAAGCCCAGAGGCCGAGTCGGAAAGACAATCGATATTGATACTGATTTTAGATATGAGGCCGAGCTGAAGCTCGACCGTAAAGAATTGGCCGAGCATATAATGTTAGTTGATTTGGCCAGAAACGACATTGCACGCGTGGCCGAGCCGGGCAGCAGAATCGTTACAGAGTTGCTGACGGTCGAAAAATACGCCTCGGTGCAGCATCTGGTAAGTAATGTTAAAGGCACGCTCGCAGCCGAGCTTGACGCATTGAGCGCATATCTTGCCACGATGAATATGGGGACACTTACGGGAGCTCCGAAGATTGAAGCAATGAAACTGATACGTCTGTTTGAAAAAACCAAACGCGGCTACTACGGCGGAGCAGTTATGTATCTGACCGTGGATGGTCAATTCGACAGTTGTATCACCATAAGAAGTCTGCAGGTCAGGGACCACATCGCCTTCGTTCGAGTCGGTGCAGGTATCGTGCACGACAGTGTCCCGAAGACCGAATTTGAAGAAACCGAACACAAAGCAAAATCCTGTCTGCGTGCGATTCGTGGAAAATAAGAACTAACCACAGAGAACGCAAAGAACGCCGAGAAAAAACATTAAAAGTTGAAAATTAAAAAAGTAAAAGTCGAAAGTTTTGAGATTGCTTCGTCGCTGCGCTCCTCGCAATGACAAAGGAAAGTTTTATGGAAGAAAAAGCAAAAAAAGTTTTGTTCATCGATAACTTCGATTCGTTCACATACAACCTGGTCGATGACTTTTGTAAGCGCGGCTGCCAGGGAAGGGTTTACCGGGCCGACACCGAGCTTGAGGAGCTTAAAGTGTTGGCCGACGAATTTGGCCCCGACCTGCTCGTGATTTCACCGGGCCCGGGCACGCCGGACACAGCCGGTGTCTCGCTCTCAGCAGTAGATTATTTCAAAGACAAACTGCCAATACTTGGCGTATGCCTGGGTCACCAGGTAATTGTGCAGTATTTCGGCGGTAAAATCGGCCACGCGCCGGAACCGATGCACGGTAAGCCCTCAAGAGTAACACACAACGAAAGGGGCGTATTTGCCGGCGTCGAAAATCCGCTCCAGGCAGGACGCTATCATAGTCTTTGCGTGCTGGAGCTGCCGGATTGCCTGGAACAAACTGCTGACTTTGAGGGGATTATTATGGGCGCCCGCCACAAAGAGCTTCCGATATTCGGCGTGCAGTTCCATCCGGAAAGCATTTTGACCCCCGCAGGCGGCAAGATAATCGAAAACATTTTATCAATTGCAGTAGAAAAAACAAGAAGAAAATGAACCACAGAGAGCACAGAGGACACAGGGAAATTAGAAAGTGACATGCAGATGTCATTGCGAGCCCGAACAAAGTGAGGGCGTGGCAATCTCATCCGTTACATTTTAGATTGCTTCGCTGCGCTCGCAATGACATCAAGAGGATCCGAGAATGGCAACAATAACTGAATATATTGAGCCGTTACTGCAGGGTGAGAGCTTGAGCTTTGAACGGGCGACGAACTTATTGGATATTATTTTTGAAGGACAGGTCAGCGATGTCCAGATTGCAGCGTTCCTTACTGCAATGCGGGCCAAAGGAGCGACTGCACCGGAACTGGCAGGGCTTGCCAAATCACTGCGAAACCACGCTGTCGCTGTGAAGGTTGATGTTGATAATTTGGTTGACACCTGCGGCACGGGCGGGGCAGCATTAAAAACCTTTAACATTTCAACCGCATCTGCGATAGTGGCAGCCGGCGCAGGGGTCTATGTCGCCAAGCACGGCAATCGCGGGATAACCAGCAAATGCGGCTCCGCTGACGTGCTCGAGGAGCTGGGCGTTAAGATAGATGCTTCTGCCGAGGTCGTGGCAGAGTGTATAAAACAGGCACATATCGGATTTATGTTCGCACCGATGTTCCATCCAGCGATGAAATATGTTCAGCCGATACGCAAGAGTCTCGGCTTTAGAACGGTCTTCAACATCCTCGGGCCTCTGGCCAATCCGGCCAATGCAGCAGCGCAGGTGTTAGGAGTGGCCGATGAAAATTTGATGCAGATTGTTGCCGAGGCGCTCAAGCTGCTGGGCACCCGGTACGCAATGGTGGTCCACGGTAACGGAATGGACGAGATAAGCACAGCAGGAATTACAAAAATAGTTGAACTAAAAGAAGGTCGAATTACAAATAAAGAACTGAACCCGGAAGTTCTGGGCATCACGCCGGCTGGTATAGAGGCGTTGAGAGTAACCGATGCCAAGACAAGCGCAAAGATTTTAAGGGGCATACTAAGCGGCAAAGAAAGCGGGCCGCGCAAAGACATTGTTATTCTAAATGCCGCAGCCGCGATAATCGCCGGCAACTTAGCTGACAACTTCCAATCGGCAATCAAGATGGCAAATGCTTCTGTTAGTGATGGTAAGACGCTTGCTTGTCTGGAAAAGTTAATCGAGGTCTCGAATAAAAAGTAAAAATCAAAATGCAAAAATCAAAAACACATAGCAAAATGCAAAAATGTCATTGTGGAAAACATGGTAACCGAAGTATTCTCAATTTTTGAGTTTTTATTTGTCATTTTGATATTTGATTTTTGATATTTAATTTATGCTAATTGTGAAAGTCAAAATTTGTGGTATTACCAATTACGAAGACGCTGCGGCAGCGGTGGATATGGGTGCGGATTTGCTGGGCTTTAATTTTTATCCGAAAAGTCCGAGGTTTGTAACGCCGCAAAAGGCCAGCGAGATAATAAGCAAACTGCCGGGTTTTATAGATACTGTCGGCGTGTTTGTGAACGCTTCGCTCGAGCAAATCCGAGAAACGATGGACTTGTGCCAATTAAACTGGGTGCAGTTACACGGCGATGAAAGCCCGCAGTTCTGCAGCTCGTTTCTTTCTCTTAACGTGAAAACTATGAAGGCGCTGCGGGTAAAAGACCGGAACGATATTCAACAAGCAGAGAATTATTTCACAGACGCCATTTTGCTGGACGCTTTCAATCCCGAGAAATACGGCGGCACAGGGCTGACCTTTGACTGGAATATCGTCGGGCATATCGGCAAACGCATTTTCCTGGCCGGCGGGATAAATCCCGATAACGCAACGGAGGCAATCAAACTGGGAGTTTATGGGATTGATGTCTGCAGCGGCATTGAAGCTGAGCCGGGCAAAAAAGACCATAAAAAAATGAAAAAACTATTCGAAAACATACGGCATTTGACAGCTTAGGGAAACTCAATATGAAATATAAGGGAAGATTCGGAGATTATGGCGGCTTCTATGTGCCGGAAGTTTTGATACCGGTATTGGAAGAATTAGAGCGGGCGTTTTATCGCTTCTACGAGGATGAGCGGTTTGTGTCCGAGCTGGCACAGCTTTCGAAGGATTATGCCGGCCGACCATCACCTCTTTATTACGCCAAAAGATTCAGCGAGTATGTCGGTTTTAAGGTGTACCTGAAGCGCGAAGACCTCCTGCACGGCGGAGCGCATAAAGTCAATAACACACTCGGACAGGGCCTTTTAGCCAAGTATATGGGAAAACCCAAACTCATTGCCGAAACCGGCGCAGGCCAGCACGGTTTGGCTACGGCTATGATTGGAGCACTGTTTTGTATGGAGACGAAAATCTTTATGGGCGTAACCGATATCGAGCGACAGAGCGTCAATGTCCATAAAATGAAGCTGTGCGGCGCAGAAGTCGTTGACGTGGAAGGAGGAACAGGGACGCTCAAAGATGCCATCAACGATGCCCTTCGCTACTGGACGGCTAATGTTACCGATACGTTTTATCTTTTCGGCTCAGCGTGCGGGCCGCATCCGTATCCCACGATAGTAAAACATTTCCAAACCTGCATCGGCAAAGAAACAAAGCAGCAGTGTCTCGAACAAATCGGCAGACTGCCGGATATGATTGTCGCTTGTGTCGGCGGCGGTAGCAATGCAATAGGCATCTTTTCAGACTTTTTGGACGACAAGGACGTCAAGCTAATCGGTGTCGAAGCGGGCGGCAGAAGCTTAAGCAGCGGCAAACACGCTGCAGCACTGGTAGCTGGCCGAGTGGGCATCCTGCACGGTGCAAAGGCATATCTGCTGCAGGACAAGGAAGGCCAGGTTCACGATACCGAATCGATAAGTGCCGGGCTGGATTACCCGGCTGTCGGGCCGGAACACTGTTTGTTAAAAGATACCGGCAGGGCC
>JAUXAH010000198.1 GCA_030614945.1 Phycisphaerae bacterium | reverse complement strand
TGGGTCGCACGGTAGTAGTACGGCTGGATGTTACTCTGCTGGGTTGACGGACGCTGGTTTTAACGGTTCTTCTTGAGCTACTGCGGCTCGGTGGCTTTGAGGCGCGAACTGCGGTTCGAGACGCGGTAACTCGCGAGGAGGCAGTAGATTTCGTGCGGGCCTTGCCGGCACTTGAGGACCGCCGGGCTTTGGGGGCAGCAGAGGTCTTTTTAACCGGCTGGCTTTTTTGACTACTCCCGCTTGATTTACTGCTTCTTTTTTGGGTCTCCTTTGTTACGGCAGGTTCGGCAAACAGCATCAAGGCCAAAATCAGCGCTACAAAAGCAATTTTAACATTTCCTCGGTATTTTAGCGTTAACATAATAAGTCTCCTTTCATCCCGCCCCTCGGAGGGGCGTGGTTCATACTGAAACAATCCGTCAAGTACGTCGTGCCGGACTCTATCTATTAAAGGCGCCAACTTGAGGTCCGGTAACAAGAATTCCACCCCAAAATCACCAGGCGAAGGTACCCGGGTTAGCGGGATAGCAGGTTATCAGGATGGCAGGATAGCAGTATCGGGGAGCCTGCGGCTGCAAGGGCCAAGAAATCGCGTCGTGTAATGGTATCACTGAAGGTCTTTTGCTTCATCGGTTTACCCCCTTTCCCGATTCAAATCGGCTCGAATGATATTAAGGCGTTGGTCAGCCTTTCATAAACAGCAAACTACTACTCTATAACACGTGATTTGCCGGGTTGTTTTACCCAGCCCCTGCGGCAGGGGCGGGGTTTATAGGGGTGATTGTAAGCGAAACAAGAGCGTGGGTTACGGGGCCTTTGAGATTGATTCCCAATCGCGTCGGTTTTCTGTGGCCGCTGAGGTCTTCCTGGATAGTTTCGGGCCTGATTTCGAAGCCGGCACCGGTGACCTTTATGTCCACGCGCAGGGCTTCTCCCGAATCGTAGAACATCAGCGAGGCCAGCCCCTCCGAGGAGCGGGCCGAGGAAGGAGAGAGTTGTTTCCATTGACTAAACGTTATGAGGGCCGTAGCAAAATCACAAGGCCGGGAGAAAGTAACCTCGTCAGTTACGCTTAAAGAACCGGAACCGAGACGGGAATAGACAAATTTACGTTCGAGCTTTTTGAGCTCCGGCACATCATAAGCAGAAGAAATATCCAGTACCAGCGTGTCGGCACTATCGGTGAAGTTGCGGCGAACCACACGGCCACGAGCTTGCCTACCGGTTTGCTGGAGTTTACCAGCTACAACGGGGACCGGATGGCCAAAGGAATTGAGAACGTTGCTTTCATAACGACGGCTGCTGAACGTTCGAGAAGTATAGATTTCCCCGCCGGGGTCAAGCAGCAACGGCTTGCTGCCCAAAACCACAACAAAGGAGCCAACATCATTGTGGTTATGATGTTCCTGGTTGTGGCCGCCTTTGAGGGCAACAGCGAGGCGTGAGGATGAATTCGGAGACGGTCTGGAGATTAGAACGCCAGCCTTGTCAAACCAGGACCGGATGCCAGGCCCTTGGGAAGCAGTTTGAGCAAGCGGAGTGCGAGAAGCAGAACTGGGAAAGGAGTACATCATACTTCCATACAGCGCACCACCTGGAGAGACAGGATCGTTTTTTTCCCAGGAGCGCAAGCCCAATCCTAAACGACGGCTCAGGTAATACATCAGTTGCGAATTGGGCCGGGCCCTGACGGAGCAATCGGCAAAGGCGGGATAAACACCGTTGAGAATCTCGATATTCGCGCCAAAAGTGGCGGCTTGTTTTGCCTTGGGGTTCTGGAGCAAATCCACTTTACCGTTGGTGGCTTGATAAATCATTTCGCTGAGCATGATGTAATAGCCGAAGCCGTAGTTCCAATAGCCAAGACCTTCAGAGCAGTAGCCGTCGTCGGTAAATCCTTTGAGGAAATTTTTGGAGTAGTTCTCTGCAGCAGCAACAAACAAGGCGCGGGAGGTAGGTGAATCGACCACAGCCAGCGCCGAACCGGTTACATTGGCAAGGCACACAGCGTTCCAGTTGTTAGTTCCGGTCATCCACCAGTTTTTCTTGCGTTTGCCAAGTACCATATCTCGGTAAGGCTCAAAGATACGCTCGTCAAGCTTGTTGCGAATGAGGCGACGAACTTCGGAACTTAGTTTGTCGGCCAGCAGGTAATCGGCGGTGGCCAGGGACCAGGCAAGCGCAGAGGAGCCAAGGTCGATTTCGATGCGTGTCCCCTTGAAGTTGGCAAGTCCCCTGTCATGAGCCGGCATGACCCACGTGCGTTCAGAGCAGAGCACCCGGACGAGCTCTTCAAACGCTGGTATGAAACGCCCCTTGTTTTCCAGACATTCGGCCAGGACAAGCGTACGGACCCTACCGCGGCGAAGGCCGGCAACCCTCTGCCAGCGGATACGGTTGCCGGTACGGGAAAAGTCCAAGTACAAATCGTCGGGTTGCTCGGGAATGGGCTTTTGTAGAAGCTTCTCGGCCTCGAATATTACCTTCTTGAATGAATCATTCTGAGCCAGCTTTTTCCAGGCGTTCCGTTCGGTAATGGGCGAGCCGAAACCTGCCGGCTTCTTGGGGAGCATAGCCGTGATGTCTTTGATACGATTTTGGTCGTCCCCCACCTGTGCCTGCGCAACCACGGGTGCAGGCAGAGCAATGCTTTGCGTCAGGATTACGTTACCAGGGCTGAAGAACAAAATTGTGAAAGTCAGTAACAAAGACCATTTTACCGTTTGTCTCATCATATCTATTCCTTTCCGTTTTCAGCCCTCATCGGGCCCTTAGAGCCTATCCGAATAACCCGAAACAACGAAACGTAATTATGGTACAAACAAAATGAAGCAGAGCCAAATAATTTTCAGGTTTCTTTTCCCACCGCGTCAGGATGCGGCGCAATAAGTAGGGCAGATTAGTGCTTGCGGCCATTTTAAGGTCGGGTTAGAATTTGTTTGCTTTGTCCAAGATACACCCGCTTGAAACACGCCTGTGTATTAGTGCCTTTTCTCGGGGCGCATAGATAATTTCTTTGCAAAGAATAATCGTTAGCCACGGGTGATATTGCGGAACTTTTGTGACTTTTAGGATTTTGTTGCCGCGTGGCAATTGGTGTTTTTATGTTTCGTTACAAAAGCTTGAGGGCTTGTTTCAAGTCTTCTTGAAACGGATTAGTCTTTGTTGGTTTATTTAAGGAGATTAATTATGAATAGTGCTGCAAGGATGACAAGAACGGTGTGCTTTGTTCTTCTCTTAGGGTCAGTGGCCTGTTTTACGGCGAAGGCCCAACCCTTAGAGGAAAAAGCCAGAGAGGCCGAAAAGATGGAGGAGATACGAGAAGAGGCCGCCAAGGCCAAACGAGAAGCCGCTCAAGAAGCCAAACGCAAAGCTCTCGAAAAAGCTAAGGCTAAACTCGAAAAGCACATTACGGACATTAGCCTGCTCGAAGACACGACCCAACGCTTTACTGTAAGGGAATTGGGTATCAGCGGCAACACCCTGATATCAACTGACAAATTGTTGAAAAATATGCCTTTGATATATAACGCCTCGGACAAGCCGCTGCACCAGGCTGAGAGCAGCTACCTTTACGACTTAAGAGTGCTGCACGATGTAATCTTAAATCCCGGTCAGCCTCACCAGGTATCCGCAAGAGCAATTCAGGGCTTTACCCAGTACATTCTGTCCGTTTACCAGGACAAGAATTACGCCGGCATATATGTGTATGTGCCAGTCGATGCAATCAGGGAAGGCATCGAGCTGCGTGATGAATTTTTACCTATAAGAGTTCTCGAAGCAAAGGTAACCTGGGTCACTGTAAAGACGTATGATCCTGACCAGAATGAAACAGAAAAGGCATATCTTAACCCTTCGGCTGTTACGGATTGGTCGCCTGTGAAAGTCGGACAAGTAGCAAATCGGAAGGAGCTGGACGATTTCGTGAACCTGCTCAATCTTAATCCAGACAGATATGTCTCCGCGGTCGTAACGAAAGGCCTCGAACCAAACTCACTTGCCCTGGCATACGATATTTACGAAGCAAACCCGTGGCATTATTTTGCCCAGATAGATAACTCCGGCACCAAGGACAGGCAATGGACTCCAAGAGTCGGCGTCATCAATACCAATCTTCTCGGTATAGACGACACATTTGTTGCGATTTATCAGGCTCCAGTCGAATCGGACTGGGATGAGAATTATTCGTTGTTCGGCAGTTATGATTTTCCGCTTTTAGGGCCGCGGCTGCGTCTTAATCTTTACAGCGGACACAGTGAGTTTGATATAAGCCCTGAGGTTGGACCGATTGATTTCCTTGGTAGCGGTACGTTTTATGGCGGAATACTCCGCTACAACGTCTTACAGACTGGTGGCTGGTTCTTCGATATTAAGGGAAGCATGGAGCATACAAGAAGCAAGGTCACTCCTTCACTTTTTCCGGAGTGGTTGGGAACCGATATTAAGTTCTGGCTATGGGGAGGGGGGGTTGACCTGCATCGCTCAGATGATATGTCGAATAGCTCTCTTACATTGGACCGGTTTGAGAGTCTGGGTGGCGAATCCACTTGGGACGAGTTTGTACTTGCACGAACGAATGCCGAATCCGATTTTACCATTTACACCGCCTCGGCTGCTCACAGCCAG
>JAUXAH010000404.1 GCA_030614945.1 Phycisphaerae bacterium | reverse complement strand
AGTGACAATCTGAAAGATAACTGCAGCAGTAAAGAATAGAATACCGAGGTTCATCAAAAGACGGCCACCGAATAAGAAGCCGATGAAAAATAGAGGGAAGGCAAGATTTGTTCCCAGGGCAGTAGCAGGAAAGATGGCATGGCGAATCCTGAGAGGAAGATAACCCCTTGAATCCTGAATAGCATGGCCCGTCTCATGGGCCGCAATTCCCAAGGCAGATAGAGAAGCACTATCGTGGATGGGAGCAGAAAGGCGTAAAACCTTACTTCTTGGGTCATAATGGTCGGTCAACTTTCCTGGAATTTTTTCAATCTTGATGTTGTTCAATCCGTTCTCATCCAAAAGACTTCTTGCCGTCTGGACTCCGGTCAATCCTCTTCGGGAAGCGACCTTGGAATACCTCTGGTAGGTACTTCGCACCTTATTCTGGGCATAGAGAGCTAAAATAAGAGCAGGAAGGAGAATGAGTTAAGAACTAAAGAAACCCATCACTTACCTCCTAGGATACTGCCTGTCTTTATTCTATATCCTGAAGCAAAAGAAGAGGCACTCATCCTCTTCTTGCCTGGAGGCTGAACCTCCTTAACTAATAAGAACCCTTCTCCGCAGGCCACGACCATTCCCTCTTTAGTGATCTTCATAATCTCCCCTGGTTTTTGGGTAATTGGTAACTGGTAATTGGTAATTGGTAAATAACATTTAACTAATTACCATTTAACCAAACACAATCAATGGTGAATAGAAAATAGTCGATTAAAAAATGGGCACAGTAATAACTCTTCCTAAGCCGAATCAAGATGGCTTGATGTCATTGGAGCGGGCTATAGCTGCTCGGCGGTCCCGGCGAGATTTTTTGCCGCGGCCTCTTACGCTTGAGCAAATAGGCCAACTGGCCTGGGCGGCCCAGGGTCAAGGCGCTGCCAGTAAGTATCGCAACGCACCTTCAGCGGGTGCGACCTATCCGTTAGAGCTTTTTGTTGTGAAAAGTGATGGTTTTTTCCACTATTTACCTGCTGAACATTCACTTGAGAAACTGACGGAGCAAGACCTGCGTTCGGGCCTTGCCTCGGCCGCGTGGGGACAGGAATTTGTTGCAGCAGCACCGCTGACGCTGGTCTTTGCAGCCCAGTTTTCGAGAACAACGAATCGCTATGACCAGCGGGGCATTCGTTACGTTTATATGGAAGCCGGGCACGCTGCTCAGAATGTCCACCTTCAGGCAGAGTCTTTAGGGCTTAGCTCTGTCGCCGTGGGCGCTTTTAGAGACAATTCTGTCAGCAAAGTTTTGTCGCTGCCGGACTACCTCGAGCCTATCTATATGGTAGTGGTAGGCCATTGTCACAGTTGAATTATAGGACGCAAGCTCTATGTCAGAGGATTGGGCCGACAAAATTGCTCAGCAGCTTTTAAGCCGGGGCTTAATAAAAACAGGTATATGTTTGGTTCTCGGCGCAGCGGATACGGGCAAAACTACTCTCACGGGGGCTCTGGCAAAGCACCTGGCCAGGCAGCAGCCCGTTGGGATTATCGATGCAGATATTGGCCAATCCCATATTGGACCACCTGCAACGGTCGGATGGGCGCTTGTCGATAAGCGCCGGATTGACTTCTCAGAGCTTGCCGTCGGTGGGATAAGCTTCGTTGGCGATGTAACGCCGGTGGGCCATCTGTTGCAGTTGACCGCAGCCATCGTACAGTGTGTTCGGCAGGTATCCAAAGCCGCCAGGGTGATGCTAATCGATACCCCGGGCTTTATCAGTGGGCCGACGGCAGCCGCTTTATGGTGGACGGTGCAGCAACTATTAAAGCCGAAGTTGATTTTGGCGGTGCAGCACAACGATGAGCTAAGTGACATCCTTGCCGGTCTGCGGTCTCTTGACCTGCAGGTTGAGTTGATTGAATCTCCACCGCGAATACCGCACAAATCGCCGCAAGATAGGCGAAGCTATCGGCAAAGCCAATTTGTAAAATACTTTCGAGACTCCCGCCTTTATAATATCAGCTTAAGTAACATAGCGATCCAGCCATGTCGGAAATTAAGCCGTGAGAGTCTCGTCTGCCGGCTGGTCGCATTGAGGGATAAAAAAGGTACGGATGTGGCCATAGGCGTAATAACCGATTGGCAGCAGGGCGATAACCTTGTGGTGGTTAAGGCCCCTGAGCTCGATATCGGCCAGATTCGCTGTCTTGTTATTGGAGATGTTACGATGGATATTGCTTCGCGGAGTTTACCCTGAGCAAATCGAAGGGAGATACGAGATACGATATTTGAGAGGGTAGGGTGCGATATTTCGCACCACTTTGACTGTTGAAGGTTCAGAAATCTTACGTA
>JAUXAH010000674.1 GCA_030614945.1 Phycisphaerae bacterium | reverse complement strand
TTGACCATCGCTGATATATCAATCACTCACCGATCGTCATCGAAGGCAGGACTCATCCCTCATCCAACTATCAACGCGCACGGGATTTGTACGGGACTAGAATATGACCTTATGATTTCGTCCTTTCAGCCCTCTATCCTGCCGGTTCGGCCGCGGAATTTTTTTCCCGCTCCTCCTGCGCACACGCCACATCATACAGCCGGCCGACCCACTGCAGCGACATCCTCAAAACCTCTACCTCCTCCGGTCCATCCTTCTGATCCGTACTCAACAACCCCAGGATATCTTTCGCCAGCCCTACACAATTCCCCATCTCGTTCATCGGCACAAGAAAAAAATCCGGCATCCTTTCGCTATCAAAAAACATCAGCTTACCACCTCCTTCACCGGCTCCGCCTCAAACTCCCGCTGGACCGGCCGGCGATCCGCCGGCAAAGGTACGTCCCGAATCGGCACCAGTTTGTACAGCGTGTTCTTGTGATGCTTATCGTACTTCGCCACCCGGATCCAACCCTTCAACCTCAACTCTCTGATCGCCTTGCCTACCGTCTTTGGATCCATTCTGCACAACCTGCCCACACTCAATACCGTGAAGTACGGAAGGTTCCCCTTGTGCGGAGCACCCCGCCATTGTTCCAACAGACGATGAACCTTGAAAGCCGTCGGCGGCAGTTCCACCAGGGCACGGTTGAGCCGCTCGCTGTTTGTCGGATACAGACGGATCCGCGGTCCAGGTGCTGCCTTTTTCTTTGGTCCTGACTTCCTTCGCGGTGCTCCCTCCCCTCGCTTACCTCGCACTTGACCTCGGCCCACGTCCTCCGGGACCTGTCGAGCCATCGAATCAATCAGCTGCTTCATGCTGAACGCCTGGTCCGCCGGCGATCGCCGCAGCACTTCTTCAGCCATCCTTTTCAGTCTTTCCTCATCCGTCATCTTATCACCACCTGCGATTAAAAAAGCAGAGGACGCACTGGGGGGAGTGCGTCCCCTGAGGACTCAACAGCTCTGTTAGAGTCGGAAGAAACCACTCCGGGCGTTGAAAGGTCTGAGCAAGACCTAGAAAACCGGAGCAGTCGACACCGCCGACAATTCCCTGCCGAGTCAAGACTCAAATTTTCAGAAAGACAACGGCA
>JAUXAH010000415.1 GCA_030614945.1 Phycisphaerae bacterium | reverse complement strand
TGACCGGGTTAATCAGGGCAATACCCTGGCGATTCTTGAGACACTCGAGTCGTTCTATCGTTCAAACTATAATTACCGCGTCAATCTTGCCAGGTTCATAATGTGGCCTTGTGTAACGCTTATTATGGGAGCAATGGTAGGATTCATAGTGTACGCCATATTCTCCCCTATGGTCACGATTATTAATCATTCGGCGAATCTTGTAACGCCGTAATACTGTAAGAAAATAAGTGTAAAAAATAAAAAGGGCAAAGCCGTGTCTGGTAAAAACAAAAAATACGGCGGTTTCTTATTTACCGACTTGGTTGTTGGATTGGCTGTTTTGGGAATTCTTCTAACTGGGCTGGCATTGTCACTACACGGATTTGCAAAGTTCAATCATTACCAGTTGCTGAGGCAGCGCTGTATAGCAGCAGCCCAGGCGGAGCTTGACAGCATTGCGATAACGGGCGGGCCAATTCCTGACGAAGCTCTTAAACGACTTTGGCCTAAAGTGAGCGTTTCGATTCAACAGTCAGAAGGAGCTGGTCAATGGGAGGGAATGAAATTGGTAAAAGTGACGGCAAGCGGTAAGAGCTTTCGCAAGGAAGTGAAGGTTCAGTTGTCCAGATATATTTTAGAAGACCCCGAAGAGGAGCAGTAGAGATGCGTAAGGCCTTTTCATTGGTAGAGTTGTTGACAGTAATGGTTGTTTTTGCAGCCGTTTCGGTCGCCTTGGCCGCATTGTTCACCACAATTATTACCGATATTCCGAAGTCCTACCGCGTTGTACAGGAGAACACGAGTCTGCTCAGTGTGCTTGGCCAAATGCGTAAGGATATTGACAGGGCAAAAGCATTGCCGCAGTCTTCTGCAGGGCACACTACGGACGATGACCTGCTTTTAATTGAATTGCCGGATGCTATGATTTGCTATCAGTTGAAAAACGGCGAGGTGCTCAGACGCAGGTTAACCCAGCCCATCCGATGGGCGGGGTTAACGGACGCCCAGGAAGACGCCGGCGAAGATACGAAAGTTTGGTCGGTGCCTCACGCCAGAGTAGAATGCCGGCTCGCCGGAGGCGACGACAAAGCTTATGCTGTGGAGGTTAGAACCCACATAGAGTATGAGGTTCGAGGACACCGGCAAAAGAAGATGGCAAATTCTTATCTGTATTTTGTGGGTGCTTTACCGGAGGCTGTGAAGTAAAATGATGAAAAACCTGCGACAAAATGGTTTTGTATTGGTACTTGTAATAACGGTGATAGCGGTAGTCGGAGCTGAGATGTTCGTTTTAACCGGTATGGCGAACACTATACTCTTCCAATCCGATATCGCTTATCTTGAGGTTGTTGAGCGGAACCTTGTAGTAAGCGGCTTGGCCTGGGCAAGCCGGAATATCAAAAATCAAAGCAAGGAAACCTTTAACAAGACCATAGAATTGGATGTTACTGATATGGATATTCGTCGCTCAACTTTAGCCGTTATTATAGCTATGCCGAAAGATAAAAAGGCCGAAGTTCAGATAGACACATCGTGCGGCCGCGGAAGGCGCACTCTCAGCCACAGTAATAAATATCATATTGAGTAATTAACCAATCGGCCGGGTGCCACCCTCTTGACCCCGGCCTGAGTTCGTCAAAGGCTTGTTTGGGGGTGTTTAACACTCCCAAAATCGTAAATCGTCAATCGTAAATAGTCAATTAGAAAATATGGAACGACCGGCTCCTTTCAATTGTATGCGGCTCTGTTACCGCAAGGTAATAATCCGCGATTATCGGTGGCAACGTACCGCCTTGTCGCATAAGCTTTATCGGCTTATGACGACGTTTACAATCACGGCGCCGGTCGTTCCATATTTTCTATATGACCACCTCATTCCGCACCAACTTCGCCCGCAAGACCATGGTTATCCACCAGGCAAAATCGGTCGGCAACCTCGACGCCCCCCGCGGCTGCCGCACCCAACTGATCGGCGAAGTTTGTGGCGACATAGGCAAGCTGTTCGAACAGTGGGACCTATTCGGTTGGCATCGCGTAACGGTCTTCGGTGACGTGAAAAAGCCGCTGATTGAGTTCGGCAAGGCCCTGGGGCTCAAGGTGGTAGAAGAGGCGTGACTGCCACTGTCAATAGTAGAAATATCCTCATTTGCCCAGGTGCTAAGAGGCCAAATCACTTGATCTTATAGCTGATCGACATGCCGTCCCGTTTCTCCATAGAGGCTCGGATAATAACCGTGTCGTAGTTGGGGC
>JAUXAH010000164.1 GCA_030614945.1 Phycisphaerae bacterium | reverse complement strand
CTGGTATAAGCCTGGCGGTGTGTTCAGTGTAGTTAAAAATATCTAAAAAAAGATGTTGACCAGTCTTATTTTTATTGGGATAATGGCGGGTCTTTTAGTGTAAGTAAGGATGATATTAAAAGTTTAGTTTATTTATTTGTGAAAGGAGTTGTGTTATATGGCTTGCGAAGAAAAACCTCAAGTTCCAGAAGAGCCTCAACAGGCGCCGCCCGAAGAACCTCAAGAGGCGCCGCCCGAAGAGCCTCAAGAACCCCCGGCAGAACCGGGATAAAGTTAGTATTTATCTGGGGAGGGAGTCGGATGAGCATTCCAACTCCCTCCTGTCGTTGCAGTAGGCCGATCATTGCTCGGCTTGGGTCGGGTGATTGCGGGCAAACCCCCATCTTGAGATGGTGCAGCCGGGGGGGAGCAAACCTGCGAAAGAAACCCAGGATAGTTGTAGTTGGCGGCCAAAGTTAATACTTCAATGAAAGGAAAGTTCAGCGGTTTAGCTGAGTCCTTGAAACTAAGAATGCCCATTAAAGCTGGGAAAAGGAAATCGAAATGAATATCTATGTAGGAAATTTGGCACGTGAGGTAACTGAAGACGATTTGCGTCAGGCTTTTGAAGCCTTTGGCCAAGTCAGCACCGCCACTATCATAAAAGATAGGTTCAGCGGCGAGTCGAGAGGATTTGGGTTTGTAGAAATACCCTCTAAGAATGAAGCCCAAACCGCAATCACTGAAATGAACGGCAAGGAGTTGAAAGGACGTGCCATTAACGTCAACGAGGCCCGTCCGAAAACCGACCGTGGTGGTGGACGCGGACGAGGTGGTTTTGGCGGTGGCGGTGGACGTGGCGGACGTCGTTACTAATAACCGATATCAGCAAGAATTTTCATACACGTTACTGCGCATCCAACAATGGTAAATTAAGAAAAGGCGCGGCGTAGAAACGGTGAAAAGGAACCTTCGGTATAAAACCGGGGGCTAAGCATTTTTGAGATTGCTTCGGTACCTTATAGGCACGTAAGTATTTGCTCGCAATGACGGCGCACCCAGCCCAGCCCCTCCGAGGGGCGGGGCCAGCACCAAAAGAGCTTCGGCTCACGCCGTTTTGGTGGTGGACAATTGGTACGAGGCCTGGGTGCGGTAATGGTAAGAAGAAATAAATTCAAGAAAAAAACCCCTGCGCCGGCAGGAGCGAGGATATTCCTGTATTTTTTTTAAGTTATGTTTGAAATACTCGCCTTCTGCCTCACAGGGGCAAGATTAAATCGGCTATGGCTCTTTCCTTTTTGCTTTTTAGCTTCTTGCTTGCTACGCCCGCATCTCACTCTGACTTGTTTTCAATACCGAAAAATGGGCAACGCAAGGTAAAGCTAAGATGGCCGAACCGGTCATTTTCCAGAGCCGTACCTTTTTAATCCAATCTAATAAGATGCATCGACAAATTTCGTTTTTAATCTTGAACTTTTCTGGATGTTCCCTGTCCCGGCAACATAACGCTGTTTAACACAGGCAAAAATGCCAACAATTTATAAACTTCCTCCTCTTTCTCCACTCCCCCAAATTCCAACTTGACACCTTTAATCTTTTCTCCCACACCCGACAAGTTCCCCCGCTTAACCCCGATAATGAAAAATATTCTTATTTAAGATTTTTTTTAGCAGATTAAAAAATACAAATATTTTTTTGTTTTTTTCAATCAAACACCAGAAAAACGCCGGGGAATTTCGAATTTCGAATTTCGGAGCCGATTTGGTGATTACCAGCCGGGAATTATCGAGGCTGACCGAATTCAAGCAGGAAATAGAGTCTCTGGGTGGAAAGGCATTACCCGTTCAGCTGGACGTGCTTTCACAAGGTGACATTAAAAATATGGTTCAGACGGCCATAAAGGAATACGGCAAAATTGATATTCTGGTTAATAACGCCGGCTTAAATATCCGAAAACCAAGCACCGAAGTTTCCCCGCAGGATTGGGACACCGTATTAGATACCAATCTCAAGGGGAGCTTCTTTTGTGCTCAAGCAGCAGCTAAGGAGATGATAAAACGAAACTACGGCAGAATAATAAACGTCGGCTCGTGTACATGTGTTTTCGGTATGGAGGGAATCGCAGCTTATACGGCGAGTCGAGGCGCTATTCTGTCAATGACTAAAAGCTTGGCCGCAGAGTGGGGCAAATATGGAATCACGGTTAATGTGCTGGCTCCCGGGTGGTTTAAGACAGCGCAAAACGCAGTGTTATATGAGAACAAAGAATGGGTGAATTATATCACAGACCGCATTCCTCTAAATCGCCCCGGACAACCAAATGACCTTGACGGCACAGTTATCTTCTTAGCTTCAGACGCTTCAGAATATATTACAGGGCAAATAATTCTGGTAGATGGCGGGTTTACCACAGGAGCAACAAAAGCAATCATTTGATAATATTAAGAAGGCAGGCCGAAAAAGGCCTTGCTCGTGGCGGTTACCGCTTCTGCGAAATCGGCCAAATCCATCCCTTTTAATTCGGCGAGAAGAGCGGCGGTGTGAATCATAAGGGCCGGCTCATTTATCTTTTGCTTTCGCATCGGCTCCGGCGACATATAGGGACAATCGGTCTCAAGCATTAAACTATCCAGCGGCACAATTTTAACAGCATTGCGGGTCTTCTCGGCATTTTTGAAAGTAACTACGCCGGTAAAAGAGATATGAAAACCATAATCCAGAACAATCTTTGCCTGCTGGGCCGAGCCGGAGAAACAGTGGAATACTACTTTCTTAACGTCTGAGCCGGACTGCTCTAAAATCTCCATCGTCTCATCGAAGGCCTCTCTGCAATGCACAATCACCGGCAGATTCAATTCTTCGGCGACTTTTAGCTGGGCAGCAAAAACTCGTTTCTGGTCTGGTGGTTCGGAATAATTGTAATGAAAATCCAGACCTGTCTCGCCGATGGCAACGACCTTTTCATTTTGCGCATGCTTTTTCAATTCTGCTATCGTCTCAGCAGTTGCATCTTTTGCATCGTGGGGATGGATTCCGACAGCGGCATACATATTTTTGAATTCGTCGGCAAGCTCGATGGCTTTTCGGCTGTGGTGTGGGTCTGTGCCCACAGTTATCCACTCGGTAACCCTCGCGGCTCTGCTGCGCTCAATAACGGCCTCGACATCCCCGGCTAATTCTTCAAAGGTCAAATGACAATGCGTATCAATCAGTTCCACTATGGCACAAAAGCGTTTTTGTAATGTTTTATTTTTGGTTGGCCGGTTTGGCCAAGCACTATCGTAACGACATCGAAGCGAAACGGGCGGTCCTTTATATTGTGGGTTGCGAGAAAATAACGGGCGGTTCTGGCCAATCTGGCCTTCTTGGGAGCGGTGATGGACGACTCGGGGGGCTCGAAAGTTTCGGCGGCTTTGGTTCTTACCTCGACAAAGACGATAGAGCCGTCGCTATCAACCATAACCAAATCGATTTCGCCGGTTTTGCAGGAGAAGTTGCGGGCGAGGGTTTTGAGGCCTTTGCTTATAAGATGCCTCTCGCAGCGTTTTTCACCCCATCGGCCGAGCAGTTTCGCATCGGCCGATAACTTGCGTCTGTTCAGCAGCAAATTTCGTATCCTTTACCGCCGAGCTCGCAGAGACCGCAGAGATTTTTAGTATTGTGATTTTTGAGAAAGGAGGAATCCAGTTCTTTTGTTTTCATTGTTATTTCTTCTCGGCGTTCTCGGCGCTCTCTGCGTTTAATTCCTTTCTCGTATTTCGTATCTCGTTATTTCAAACCGGTGTGGTCGCTGTGGCGATGTGCCAGGCGGACGGCTTTGCCGGTTCGCTGGCGGAGGAAATACAGTTTTGCGCGCCTTGTTTTGCCGCTTCGAATCGGCTTGATATCGACAACATTGGGCGAATGGAGCGGGAAAATCCGTTCCACACCCTCGTTATCCACGATTCGCCGCACCGTGAAAGTCTCGCTAATCCCCCGCCCCTTGCGGGCAATTACTGTGCCGGTAAATACCTGCGTACGCACTTTGTCACCTTCCCTGATGCTGCAACGGACATCCACCGTATCGCCTATTTCGAAGTGCGGTATTTTTTTCCGCAGACTTTTGCTTTCAACAGCATCCAACATCTCAGATTTGGCCCCGGTAGAAGTTTTTTCTTTTTGCACCATATTATTCCCTTATTCCCCATCATGGAATTCGCCTTTTAGAAGCGAATCTAACGATTTCTAACGGGGTTCCCTGTTTATCTGCTAATTTCGTATCTATCTTGACGATTCACGAGATACGCAGTTTATTTGTTTTTGTCGAAAAAAACAAGCATGTTTTTCAAAACTTACGGTTTTTACGCCGTTCAGTTTTTTCAGCGTAACGCTGACTGCTGAACGCATACGTCAATCATTTCCCGCCTCTTTTGCCCTTTATCTTCTTATCCCAGGGCTGAGGCGGCGTCGCGTCATACTTCGGCGCAGCGTCCTTGCCGGGAAAGGATTGCACGACCGCCTCAAGTTTTCTGCGTGCAGCGACAACCCTGGGATCCGTGCTTTTTATCAGGTTATTTGTCTCTGCCGGGTCGGCGAGCAAGTCGAACAACCTCGCGCTCCTGCCGTCCAGGACCCAAAGTTTGTACTGCTTATCACGCACAACCCGGTCGGCAAATTGCTTAACGCCCACAACGCGACCTTCGGCAAGTTTCGCGGCGCTAAAGCCCATCGCCATAATCCACCGACGTGGAGAATCTTCCTCTTTACCGAGAATCAGCTTTGCGATGGAACGGCCGTCAATTGCAACATCTCTCGGCAGCCTGGCTGAGCCCAGTTCTGCGAAAGTGGGTAGCATGTCGGTGAAGTCCGTCAGTTCATTTTCCATAATGCCGGCGGGGACAAACCCAGAGCAGTTGACGATAAAGGGCACCCTGACACCGGGTTCGCCCAGGGTGGCTTTACCACCTTTAACTTTTCGGCCGTTCATCTGCGCGGTGAGCTTTTTGGCTGAGCCATTGTCAGTCGTGAAGATTACGATAGTGTTGTCGCGGAGCTTCAGGTCATCGAGTGCCTTGACTAATCGACCGACCGCGTGGTCGGTATAACGAACCATAGCTTTGT
>JAUXAH010000431.1 GCA_030614945.1 Phycisphaerae bacterium | reverse complement strand
CACATCATCGAGCAGGTCGCTGTTGTCCCCGGCACCGATGGCCGAAAAATGAGCAAAAGCTATGGAAATACCATCGAGATATTCGAGCCCGAAAAAAGCGTCAGAAAAAAGATTATGCGTATCGTTACCGACTCCACGCCCGTTGAGGAGCCCAAAAACCCCGACAAATGCAACGTCTTTGCGCTTTTGAAGTTGGTCGCCTCGCCGGACGAGTTAGCCGGGTGGGAAAACAGATACCGAAATGGCGGTATGGGCTATAGCGAGGCCAAAAAACGCCTCGCTGAGCTGATGACAGATTACTTCAAGCCGTTCCGACAGAAAAGAACCGAGCTTGAAAATAATATCGACTATGTCAAAGAAGTCCTCGCCAACGGCGCCGAGCGCGCAAAAGCCGTAGCTGTCAGAACACTCGCCAAGGCACGAAAGGCCGTGGGGCTGGAAGAATTGAAAATTGACAATTGACAATTGAAAATTGATTGTGGCCGATTATCGCGTAAATCTTGACATATTTGCAGGACCTTTGGATTTGCTTTTGTATTTGGTCCGCAAGGATGAGGTGGATATTTACGACATTTCCATCGCAAAAATAACCGACCAGTACATCCGCTACATCGAAATGCTAAAGAGTCTTGACATTGATTTGGCCGGCAACTTTTTAGTAATGGCCGCAACGCTGATGCAGATAAAGTCCGCAATGCTCCTGCCGAAAGCAGAGCCTGAGTCCGCCCTCGGCGGAGCTGATGATTTAGCCGACCCCCGCGCAGAGCTTATCCGCCAGCTCCTCGAATACAAAAAGTTCAAAGATGCCGCTAATCTACTCAGCGGAGCCGCCGACAAACAGAAAGAACGTTTCTCGCGTCCCGACAGTATTATCGAACGGTTAAGACCCGACGCCGAGCCCCAGATCGACATTGAACAGGTGGGCATCTGGGACCTGCTCGAGGCCTTTGACTCAATTATGAAGGCCACCGGCGCGGGTCTTGACATAAGTCACATCAAGGACGATACGCCCATTGATTTGTATCAGATAGAGATTTTGCACCGCCTGCAGACCGAAGGCCCGATGAGTTTCGAGCGTATCTTCGAGTCCAGCCCCTCCGAGGGGCGGGGCGAGTCCGGAGCCAACCGTGTCGTAATGATTGGATTGTTCCTGGCACTTTTGGAATTGGTTCGAGAAAGATTGATTTGGGCTAAACAGCCGGCATCTTTGTCTTCCATATACTTACGGTCCTTGACTGATGAACCTGCCGAACAGGCTGTCCGCAAGGCCATCCTTCGTGACACGGGCTTCCAGCCCGTGCCAACACGGCCAGGATGGCCGTGCCACGACCAAAAACATCCACCTGTTCCAATTGCCGAATTGCCGCCAAAAAGTAAACCAGCCACAAGGCCACAAAGAGACAAAGAAAGAATTAGCCGCGAAAAGGCACAAAAGAAAGATTAGAATTAGACGCGGATTAACCCAGCCCCTCGGAGGGGCGGGGTTAACAGGGTACCAGGTTATGCCGAGAGACGAGAGACGAGCGACGAGCTGATACCCTGGTTCTTGACATCTAACAGTAACACGGCCATCCTGGCCGTGTTACACGGGCTGGAAGCTCGTGTTACTGAAAGAAACACAAACGGTGTCGCACAAAATTGTATCCAGAAGGAAGCTTGGCGAGAACGTTTTTACCGCCGAAATCGAGGCCTCGCTTATTGCACAGGCAGGAAAGCCAGGCCAGTTTGTCGTTATCAGCATAAATAGCGAATACAGCGAGCGAATCCCTCTGACAATTGCCGATGCCGACACCGAAAAGGGCACTATCCGCCTGATTTGGCAGCGCGTCGGCAAAACCACCGCAGAATTAGCTGATATGCAGCAAGGCGAGAAAATCGCCAACGTAGTCGGACCATTGGGTAAACCAACCCGCATCGAAAATTTTGGCATCGTCGCCTGTGTTGGCGGCGGAATCGGCAGCGCCCCCTTACTGCCTATCACAAAGGCCCTGAAAAAAGCCGGCAACAAAATCATCAGCATACTCGGAGCACGAAGCAGGGATTTGCTTATTCTCGAAGATGAATTCGACCGCATAAGTGACGAGCTGATAGTCACAACCGATGACGGT
>JAUXAH010000175.1 GCA_030614945.1 Phycisphaerae bacterium | reverse complement strand
GGCCGGTATCAAGGTCAGGTAGTTAAGCGTCGGGCCGTGGTATTCATGCCGGTTATAGCGATAGAAACTTTTCTCCAGCAGGTCTCCGAACTTGACGGCGTGAACCGCCTCGTCGCCGTGCATGGGACGCTGCCGGAGCCGTGGTAGGCGCAGCGAGATTGCAACAACTGTCGCGGCCAGGATAAGCACGCAACATTTTTTTGACCATTTCATCCCGTTAGACATATATGGATATTGACAAGTTTTTTCCTTGGATATAGCTATTTTTTTATCTTCGGAATGTCTAACTGGATTCATATCGCGGGTTTGCCGAAAACTTCGACCTCGATATAGTGGTTCAAATCGTTGCTGGTATTGCCGTTGCTGTAAAGGCGAATATAGCGGGCCTTGATACCCTTGGCGTCGATAAGTTTGCCCTCTGCGGTTTCGGTATAGTGCATATCTTTGCCGACACCTAAGCCGGCAGAGTTGTCAATGTCATTGTTGAACAGGGTCGTGACATTCGTGATAAAATCAGGGTCATCGGCAACCTGCACCACCACATCAAAATAAACAACGGCCTGCTTATGGTAGTGCCAGAACAGAATGGCGTATATGTTGTACTCGGCCTCAAGGTCGATAGTAACGCTTTGCTTAAAAGGGCCTAACTCAACATAGCTGCCGTCAGCCGCTTCCTTGTCTCCGTCGGTGAGCATTTCGAGGTCGCCGATGATTGGCAGGTCGTCGGTGCTGGTCACCGGTTTTTCGAACGCGACATTTTCTGCTCCAGCGGGAGCTAAAAACGGCGGGCGCGCCTTGCCCAGCGGTTTCTCAAGATTGGGCACCCGGGTATCCTGCGGCGTGCCCTCGAACATCGGTTTGGGCAGCTTGATATCGATTGGCACCCAACCTGCACTCGGAGATTTTTTGCAGGAGTGAACAAAACACAAGGACGTCGCAAACAACACGCAGACAGAAACCTTCACCATCGAATTAAAACCTTTTTCCATCATTTCTTTTTAACCTCGAAATTCTGCGTTACTGACGATACATTATTTTTCAGCGAACTATCGTTTGCTCGACTCAATCGAAATAAACATCTTATATTACCTGGACGAGGTTGTCAAGCCGACCACGAAGTTATTTTTTTCTCTTCTTTACCCGGCGTTTTCCCTTACAAGGTCAAACGAAGCAGGGATTCGGCGTTTCCGAATCCCTGCCTTACTAAATCATTAAGATTTTAAGCAGCTTTCTATAGACTTTAGTTCTCAGTCGCTTTTTTCCATAGCTGGGGCCTCTTCCGATGGAGTTTCGGCTGCGGCCGTGGTCATTTCAACTACCTTCGGCTCGAGTCCCGCCTTGGCCAGAACCGCATACAGCACGAAGCCAATCACGAAAGCGATGACCGGTGCTGGTGTGATGAAGCTGAACCTGTCGCCTCCAACCCAGGCACTGGGCAAAATGGCGACAACAAAGCCCACCGCCCAGGAGATATACCCTGCCCAGTTGATGCCATCTCGCGGGCCCGACCACTTCTTGCCGCAGAGTAGATAGTCCGCCACCATAGCACCACAAATCGGCCCAAATGATGCACCGATGATCTTGAACATCTCGACAATCTGCAACGCCAAACCTGTTGCTGCCAAAATGATGCTGATGACGGCCCCGATCAAGACCATCACAATCTTATTACCCTTGGGGAACATCGTGCCGAGGCTGTTGGCGGCAATAAATGAACTGAAGCACGCCGGGGCAAAACTGGCGACGGCGAAAAGGATGAACATAATCCCGCCGAGGCTCTTTTGCTGTTCGATCACCTTGTCGAACGTGAACGCTCCAAGGTCCGGATTCGCTCCGTGGGCGCCAGCGATGGCAATGAGTGGCAGCCCACCAGCTACAACGACTGCAAGCGCGATCCCCACAAGACCACCGAGATTCACATCCTTGGCATCACGGTTTCCCATGCCAAAGTCAACACCCGCAGCACCGGCCGTAGCAAAGAATCCAACAACCGTCGCAATGATCGTCAGGAACCCGAACAAGGCGTTGCCGTCGACTTTGGGTGTGAAGTCGCCCGCAGTCCCCACATTGGATAGGAACACAATGACGATCATAACCAGCGGGACAATGGGTAAATATGTCGCAACCTTAGCTACGTACTTTATCCCCAGAACACCTATGAATGCGGCGCCTAAACCCCACACGATACATATAACGATAAACCAAGCGCTTCCCGGCGTCGGATCCGCCTTGGCCGCTTTGAGAATGAACGTCGTTGAGAGGGCGACATTGACTCCCAGCCAGCAAAACTGAAGAATCCCCATCAACAGCCCAGGCATCAAGAAGCCTCCTTTTGTGCCGTAGGTTGACGACCCCACAACGTACAGCGGATAGCCTGTTTTCATGCCATACAGACCCGGGACCAGATAAAAGAGATAGTGGCAGATAAGGGCTGCAACCACAAGACCCAGCAGACACAAACCCAAACCGGCTTCCGCCAAGGCGCCTTTCGCAATCTCCATGTAGAATGCAACCCAGAGAAAGATGCCGGCGTAGGTGGGTGCAGTACTCTTGTACCAGGGCGCCCGATTCTCCAGCGGATTTGGCTTGGCCATGCTCAAATAACTTGGTAGCATTCCATTACTCATAATCTGCTCTCCTAACTAAATACTGTAACTTACCTTTCCCGGCACCTTGCCGGGTATCTACTCAATATAACATTTCAACGTATAATGTCGAACTATTAAAAATTAGTTTGCCTGAGGGATTTCAATTCTCTTGCCGTCGTTCATCGCTGATTCGTGGGCGCATATCCCTGCCATCGTCCAGTTTGCAGCAGTTTTTGCATCGACTGCAGACTGGCGGTTTTCAATAATCGCACGAATAAACTCGTGAGCCAGATGGGGATGAGAGCCGCCGTGTCCGGCACCCTGAATAAACGAAGTGTGCTCATGTTTTTCGTCATAGACGCCCCGTCCTGTGAAAGGAGCTATCTCTTTCGGCAGCAGGTATCCATAATCGGGGACTTCTATCCGCTTGGCGTCTTCATAGCCGGAATAAATCACCGGCCCATCGCCGGCAATCTGCTCCCATTCAAATGAAAGTTTCGTGCCGTACACATCAAAGCTCTCTCTATACTGTCGAATTGTATCAAAGAGCGACCTGGTTACCTCGCAGGCAAGGTCAGAATCGGCGAGTTTCAGGATAGCGGTTTCAATTGCAAAAGGCGAATTGTAGCGCTTGATATAATCTTCTGCAATTACTCCTGAGCCATAACAGACGAGTGATTCCACCGGCTTTTTCGCAAGGCAAAGCAGCGGACTGACAGCGTGGGTCGCGTAGTGCATCGGGGGGAAGCCGTACCAGTAATCCGGCCAGCCCGGCAATCCCATATTCTGCTGATGTGAACCCCTTAAAAACTGAATCTTGCCCAACTTGCCCGATTCAACAAGCTCTTTTGCATAGAGAAATTCCCGCGTATATACAGCCGTCTCCATCATCATATACACTCTGCCGCACCTTTTCCTTGCCTTTGCAATTTCAAGGCAGTCTTTCACGGTCGTAGCCATTGGGACCGTACAGGCGGCATGTTTGCCTGCATTTAGAGAGGCAAGTGTCATCCAGGCATGGTCGGCCATGGGCGAAACGACGTGGATGGTGTCCAGCTCGTCAATGCTTAAAAGGTCTTCAAATTTGGTAAACCGTCTTTCAACGCCGAACTGGTCGCCTATTTCATTCAGGTGGTCTTCGGTCCTCTGGCAAATAGCGTAACATTCAGCGTCAGGATGTCTTTGATAAAGAGGAATAAACTCGGCTCCGAAACCGAGCCCAACCACAGCTACTTTTACCTTTTGCATCAGCTCTTTCTCCTTTCCGGTCCCTCAAGACTCCAGACTCAAGTCTTGGGTCTTGCGTCTTGGGTCTTGCTATTCGCTCATTTGAGTTCGGATTACCAGGTAAATATGCACAATTGCAACCAACGCAAACAGTAATGCGCTGTAACGGTGCAGTTCTAAAAGCAGTTCCTGCCAATGGGTTCCGAAAAGCGGGAACATGCTCGAAACCATCGATAAGATTAACGGCAGAGCCAACACGACAAGCAGCCAGAAAGTTATTTTCTGCCCGAGACCAGGCACTCCGTTTGCTTGGCTTCTATTAAGCGGTTCTTCGCCGGCTCTTTTGGCCAGAGTGATATGCTCAAGGATACGCTGCAGCCCCGGCCAATCACTCTGATTGAAACGATGACGGCTGGCCCACATCACGGCCAGAATCGCCAGGCAGACTGCGAAAACTCCTCCAGCGGTAGTCTGCAGCATTATCCAGTAACCGGAAACAGATTTTCCCAAGACCACCGCTGCAAAAAATCCGTTTACTGCCAATACACAGAAGCAAAGTAACGCCAGCAGATAAACCAGCTTCTTAAAAACGCCCAGGAGACTTAACTTCTGCTCCACGAAAAGCAGTGTGAAAAGATGAACTAATCTTCTCAAAATCTGCCCGGGCCTCCACCCACATTCCTTGCAGCATGGAAAAGCTATACAGCATACAGCGATACCCACAAAAGTAACTACGAAACCGATTATAGAAACTATACGAAACATATTACTTTCTCAACTATGTCGCCTAATCTTTCTCGGCCAGTACCTTCACAATACATCCCAGGGCCTTAAGCCCATATAACAATAAAACCACGGCCAGAAGTCCGCACGAACCGAGAGCAACAACCTTCAGCCACGGACGAAATACGAATGAAAAAGCGAATGCCCAGGCATAAACGGCATCAATGTCCTGGAATTCGACCATCTTTTTAACGGAATCTCGTTCGGAGACAATAGGAGAGTCGACGGCAACTTCGCCGAAAAAGAAGGGTCCATCTGTCGAATGGCAATCCTCACAGCGGCGAACGCCCAATGACTGCGCAGCCGGGCGAACATCGTGGGCTATCGCCCAGCAGTACGGTCTCGCCGCCTCGTGC
>JAUXAH010000269.1 GCA_030614945.1 Phycisphaerae bacterium | reverse complement strand
GAGCGTTGTAGTTGATGCGGTGGGCTCGCATAATAAAAGAGAGGCAAAGCTGGCACTTCGTAAGATGGAGGCGAAAGGGGCGAAGCTGATTGAGACCAGGAGGATTGCGGGGACATCACATCTGAAGCACGTTGGGATATGCGATTGCGAAAGGTGTCAGGGACGAGCAAAAAAAACGCCGGTTGAAACCGGAGCCGAATACTAAAAGCGTCTAACAAAACTTATACTGTCATTTCGAACGGAGCATGTAGCGCCACTTGCTCTGTCGTTCCGAGCGGAGCGTAGCGGAGTCGAGAAATCTGTTCAAAATAGTCCGCGAAGCGGTTCCTTCTATTAGGTTAATTGGTTTTGTTATAGGCTCTAAAATTCGTATCTCGTATCTCGCTGCTGGTATAACCCTGCTATTATCCCGCCGGAAGCTTTTAATCATTGACACAGCCGGTTCAGCGTAATATATTTCTGGCCTGTCAACTGGCAACTGGTAACTGGTAACTGGTAACTGGTAAATGGTAAATGGTAAATGGTAAATGGTAACTGGTATATTCAAATAACCAATTACCAATTACCAATCACCGGTTAAAAGGAGATTTGTACAATGGCAGAACCGAAATTTCGGCCCCGGGGTAAAATGGTGTATTTCTTCGGCAACGGCAAAGCAGAAGGCAGCACAAAGATGAAGGAGCTTTTGGGCGGAAAGGGAGCGAACCTTGCGGAGATGACAAATCTTGGCGTTCCGGTTCCACCAGGCTTTACTATCGCCACAAAGGTATGCAGCGAATATTATGCCGCACCAATCGCCCCGGACCGCTTGCAGTCGGGGCGCAGAGATGCGCGATTGGTGCGACACAAATGGCCAAGAGGACTGGCGGAGGAGGTCGATAAGAACCTGGTCAAATTAGAGAAAGCGATGAGCGCCAAATTAGGCGACGCCGACGGGCCATTGCTGGTCAGCGTCAGGAGCGGAGCGGCCGTATCGATGCCCGGTATGATGGACACCATTTTAAATTTGGGGCTGAACGACGATGTTCTCCGCGGCATCATTAAAAGAACGGGCAATGCGCGGTTTGCATACGATATATATCGTAGGCTTATCGATATGTTCGGCGGTGTGGTGATGGGCTGCGACCATGATTATTTCGAGGAAGTACTTGCTGCGGCGAAAAAGAAAGCCAAAGTCAAACTCGATAATGAGCTGAGTGCCGAGCAACTGAAAGAGGTCGTCGAGAAATACAAGAGCGTTTACAAAAAACATATCGGTGAATTGTTCCCGCAGGACGGTCGAGCTCAGTTAAGACATGCCATCAATGCGGTGCTTGGTTCGTGGAATACGCCCAGGGCCGTTACGTATCGGAGGTTGAATAATATTACCGGATTGTTGGGGACGGCGGTGAATGTTCAGGCGATGGTTTTCGGCAATATGGGCGAGGACTGCGGTACGGGCGTTTGCTTTACGCGCAATCCGAGCACCGGCGAAAAGGAGTTCTACGGCGAGTTTTTGATGAACGCCCAGGGCGAAGATGTTGTGGCCGGTATCAGGACGCCTTTGCCGTTGAAGAAATTAGGCAGGCGTTTGCCGAAGGCCTACGAGAAGCTTACCAGATTTATGACCAGGCTGGAGAAGCACTACAAGGATATGCAGGATATGGAATTTACGATTCAGGAGAAAACACTCTATATCCTGCAGACGCGAACCGGCAAGCGGACGGCTGAAGCTGCTGTTAAGAATGCGGTGGATATGGTTCAGGAAAGACTTATCTCCAGGAAAGAGGCGGTCAATCGGGTGACGCCGGAGCAGTTAGACCGTCTGCTGCATCCGCACTTTGACCCGAAAGCCGAGCGCAAGATAATAGCCAGAGGCCTGCCTGCCTCGCCGGGGGCGGCGGTCGGGCGGATTGTGTTCAGCGCTGATACTGCGGAGGCGTGGAAGAAAAAAGGCAAAAAGGTTATCCTTGTTCGGATTGAGACCAGTCCTGAAGATATTGGCGGTATGGACGCAGCGGTGGGCATTTTGACGGCCCGGGGCGGTATGACAAGCCATGCGGCGGTTGTTGCCCGCGGTATGGGTAAACCGTGTGTGGCAGGTGTGGGTGCATTAAATATCAATTACAAAGCCAGGAAGCTTAGTGTCGGTAAATTGACCATCAAGGAAGGGGACTGGCTTAGCATGGACGGCTCGACCGGCGAGGTTATGACGGGGCAATTGGCTACGGTGGAGCCGACGATGAGCGGTGCCTTCGGCTCCTTTATGAAGATTTGCGACCAGGTTCGCAGATTGGGAGTTCGCACGAATGCCGATACGCCGGAAGATGCAAAGCGGGCGAGGGAATTTGGCGCTGAAGGTATCGGGCTTTGCAGGACCGAGCATATGTTCTTCGAAGGCGAGCGGATTTGGCCTGTGCGGCAGATGATTTTAGCGGCAGATGATTATGCCGTGATGCTCGGTAAGATAGATGCGGCCCACACCCAGAAAGACAAAAAGGCAATTGAAAAGAAGTATGCTGTTGTTAAGAAGCAGTTCGAAGGTGCGTTGAAGAAGCTGCTGCCATTACAGCGAGGTGACTTTGAGGGAATATTTAAGGCGATGGCCGGTCTGCCAGTAACGATTCGTTTGCTTGACCCGCCTCTGCATGAGTTTCTGCCGCAGGATAAGGCGAGCCAGGCGGAGATGGCCAGGCGGCTTGGGGTGAAATCGGCTGTTGTGAAAGCCAAGGTTGAGCAGCTGCATGAGTTTAATCCGATGTTAGGACATCGTGGGTGCCGGCTGACGGTAACGTATCCTGCGATTGGCCGAATGCAGGCGAGGGCGATTATCGAGGCGGCGTTGAACGTCAAGAAGGCCGGCAAGATTGTTCTGCCTGAAATTATGATTCCATTGGCCGGCGCCGTTTCGGAATTGAAGCTGGTCAAGGATGATATTATCGATGAGGTCAAAAAAGTCTTCAAAGAAAAGAATAGCAGGATTAAATATATGATTGGGACGATGATTGAGGTCCCGAGGGCGGCATTGACGGCTGATGAAATAGCGACCGAGGCGGAGTTCTTCAGCTTCGGGACGAATGACCTGACGCAGATGACGATGGGCTTTTCGCGGGATGATGCGGGTAAGTTCTTAGGCGAATACGTCAATAAGGGTATTTACGCCGCCGACCCGTTCCAGATACTCGAAGAGGTGGGTGTCGGGAAATTAGTAGAAATGGGTACGAAGCTCGGCAGAAAGACGAGAAAGAAATTAAAGGTCGGTATCTGCGGTGAGCACGGCGGTGAGCCGAAGAGTATTGACTTCTGCCATCGAGTCGGAATGGATTATGTGTCTTGTTCGCCGTTCAGAGTGCCGATTGCAAGACTGGCCGCTGCACAGGCAGCCGTTAGGTGATTCGTGATTGGTAAATACTTGTCCTGAGTTTATCGAAGGAGTGATTAGTGAATTGTATTTGGTGAATAATATCTGAGGCACCTTTCTATGGAATCATCCAGCTTACAAGAATTAGAACAAATTCCCGGCGTTGGTAAAACTATTGCCC
>JAUXAH010000372.1 GCA_030614945.1 Phycisphaerae bacterium | reverse complement strand
TGCGTTTAATCGGGGTTTGCCCCCACAGGCTTACCTGAAGCGCTGAGAGCGTGTACAATAAGTGCCCATCCGAATAACTTTTGTGAATTCCTGTCATTGCGAGGCCTGAAAGGCCGTGGCAATCTCAAACGCTCGAAAATCGAGATTGCTTCGTCGCTTCGCTCCTCGCAATGACAAAACCGAAGGGTTATTCGGATAGGCTCTAAGTATCAAACACGCCGCAGGGAAATACTTCGTTGCATAAAAGTATCTCCTCCAAGGACCTTTGAAAAGAGCTCCCTAAAAACTATGAACTACACACTACGAACTATGAATAGCTAAGATGCCTGCTGGCGGTCGGCCTGGCTCTTACATTCTTTCAAGAATTTCAGCCAATTCGTCCAGGCATTTTTGTAAATCTCACCCGATACCAAAAAGCTATCATTATGGCCGCCGAATATCTCGACGAACTCTTTCGGCTCATTCGCCGCCTCGTACAGCTGGCAACCAAACTCGAATGGCACAATTTCATCATTCCTGCTGTGAATTATCATCACCGGACAGAGAACATCCTTGATATAGTCGATTGTCTTGTAGCTGAATCTCGCAAACCACCGCACGGGCATATAAGGGTAAAATTTCCTGCCGATGTCAACGTATGATGTAAAAGCGCTCTCGATAATCAAAGCTCTCGCCTCGACCTTGCCCGCCAGTTGTGCCGCGATACTACCGCCCAGCGACCTGCCAAAAATAATAATATCGGCCGGCGATACCTTTTTTTCTTCGGTCAGCCATTTGTATGCAGCCATAACATCCAGATACGTTCCCTCTTCGCCGGGCTTGCCCTCGCTGTTGCCGTAGCCGCGATAGTCAAAGATAAAGCAATTCAATCCCAGATTATAAAAAATATTTATACTATCCAAACGGTGGAACATATTCCCGCCGTTACCATGGCAGAACAGAACCGTAAGTTCTGCATCCTCTGCGGGCCCCGTTAGAAGTGAATCACCAGGTGGGACTGACCCCGTTAGAGACTTTCCCCTTCGGGTTTCTAACGGGGCTGACGCAGCTTTGGTCCGGCCTTCTAACGGGGCAGGGATATACCAGCCGCTCAACAGCAGGCCGTCGCTACTCTTGAAAACTACATTTTCAAAATCCAGCCCCAATTCGTCCGGCGTAAAGGGAACTTCCCGCACAGGCCTGTATAAAAAGGTCGGCTGCGTAAAATAGAGCGTCCACCCCAAAACCGAATAGGCGATAAACAACACCACAGCAAGAGATATCAGCATCGACCCCATAATTCGTGCCTCGTGTCTCGTGACCCGTGACTCGAACGACGAGTAACAGGGCACAATCGACGTTTTCAGGTTTGGGCGTATTTTAATTTGCTCGATAGAATAAAACAAGCTACAATTTTGAAAAGAAAAAGAGCCACAGAAAACACAGAGGTTCACCCAGCCCTTCGGAAGGGCGGGGTTCACAGAGATAAAAAATATAAATTATACTCTCTGAGTTCTCTGTGAGCTCTGTGGCAGAAAATTAGATATGCTCAAAAGAAGAAAAACTAAAACCATCAGGGTCGGGCAGGTTAGCCCCGCCCATCGGATGGGCTGGGTTAGGATCGGCTCATCCGCCCCGGTTGTCATCCAGTCGATGACGAAGGTGCCGACAGTCGATATTGCCCGCTGTGTAAGGCAGATAAACCAGCTTGCCGAAGCCGGCTGCCGATTGGTGAGAATCGCCGTTCCCAGACGTGCCGATACCGCTGCTTTTGCAAAAATCGTCCAAAAAGTAGATGTCCCGTTAATAGCCGACGTTCACTTCAGTCCCAACCGGGCTATTGAAGCGATAGAAGCCGGGGCCGCTAAAGTTCGGCTCAACCCAGGCAACATAAAAAATCGAGAAAGCATCCTGCGAATAATAGACGCAGCCAAAATGCACAAAATCGCCATCCGCATCGGCGTCAACGAAGCAAGCATTAGAGACCTCAAAAAGCAAGCTGTCCCCATCGAGAAACGCGCCGCTTTGATGTTAAAAGAAATGAAAAGATATGTTCGGCTCTTCGAAAATCGCAATTTCGAGAAGTTGGTTCTCAGTGCAAAAAGCAGTGACTGCCTGCGAACCATCGAAATCAACCGACGCATCGCCGGGACCTTCGACTACCCAATCCACCTCGGCCTGACCCACGCAGGGCTGCCCGAAGATGCGCAAATACCCTCGGCTATCGGCCTGGGCGCTCTGCTCGCGGAAGGTATTGGTGACACCATCAGGGTAAGCGCCGCCGGCAGCCCAATCATAGAAACCAGAATTGCAAAGCAGATTCTAATCGCGCTCGGCCTTTACCAACGCTCGACGCCGGAGCTAATAGTGTGCCCGACCTGCGCCAGGGCCGAAATTGACGTGATCAAGCTGGCCCGCCGAATCGAAAAAGCCATACGCGACATTGATGTACCGATGCGTATCGCCGTTATGGGCTGTATCGTCAACGGTCCCGGCGAAGCCGCCGACGCCGACCTGGCCGTCTGCGCCGCTAAGAA
>JAUXAH010000702.1 GCA_030614945.1 Phycisphaerae bacterium | reverse complement strand
CTTGCGAGCTGGAAGTTTTCAGGGCCGAGGAGTTGTCGCATTTTTCGGCAAAAATCCAGGTCGGGGTTGACGGAGAGCTCTCTGTCGGCGGTTGCGTAGACCCTGCCTTTGTCGGTCTTTATCGCTACGTAAACAGGGCTTTTGCCTCTGTGGCTCTGGCAAATGCTTTTTATGGTTGCTATCTTTTCTTTGGTAACGTCTTCAGCGTTCAGCCGAATCCTGACTTTGGCAGCTAATTTTTCTCTGACCTCGTCCAGAGGTATCAGCTCCACAGCTAAGATATTGGGTTTTTCCCTTCTGTAATCGAGCTTTCCCTTTACAAAAACGACTGTATCGGCGACCAACGAACTGCTGAATCTATTCAGCACATCGGGGAACATTACCACTTCGACCTGTCCCTGCAAATCTTCGAGCGTAAAGACGGCCATTTTCGAGCCGGCATTTCGCCCCGTCTTTGTCAGATTGAATCTTATCTTCGTTATCATTCCGCCGATTACGATTTGCCGGTCCTGGCTAAATTCGGCCAGTTGCGAGGTGTTGAGTGTGGAATAAAGGTTTATCATCTCAGCGTGATGGCTGAGCGGGTTACTGGTTACATAGAAGCCGAGGACCTGTTTTTCGAAGGCGAGCATCTGCAGCTCAGGCCAGGGGGGGACATCGGGCAGGCACTGATGGTCCTGCGAATAGTCGTTCTCGCCGGTCTGGCCGAAGAAAGTCATCTGGCCGTTTTGCTTGTCGGCCTGGAGGCTCGCTCCGACTTGCATTGCATTTTCGAAGCCGGCCATCATTTGAGCACGGTTTCCGCCCAGCCGGTCGAAAGCGCCCGCTTTTATGAGCGCTTCGATGACCTGCTTATTGGCGGCCCTTAAATCGACATTTTCGCAAAAATGGAAGAGACTCTGGGATCGGCCAATTTCCCGGCGAGCTGCGATGATTTGCTCGACGGCCTTTTCTCCGACGCCTTTGACAGCGGCCAGGCCGAAGCGTATGACACCTCGTTGCTTGTTGCTCGTTGCTTGTTGCCCACTTCTGTCCTCTGTCTTCTGTCCTCTGT
>JAUXAH010000429.1 GCA_030614945.1 Phycisphaerae bacterium | reverse complement strand
TGTCTATTTTTGGTACATTTCCAACCAACAATTCACTGCTGCCGTCTTTTTTAATTTCTCAAAATTTACGACCTTTAATTGAATCCCTCCTGCGTCCTCGCGATTCATCATTCTATCTATATTCTCAATTGCTCTTGCGTCTTGTTTTTACCCCTATCCGCCGTATACTAAACGCTATCCGCTACTCTTTCGTTTCACGTGAAACGTCTTGCCTGGCCAATCTGACTTTCCAAACATCCCGCCAAATCAAATCACTCTACTTGCGTCCCCAAAATGCAACCATTCAACGTACACCCCACAATAAACGTCAGGCAAACGCTCCCGACTCATCCATTTATGCACCGATTTACGAACGGCTCTTCATATCAAGCCGCATCGCAATACAGCTCTTCCAAAGCTGCTCGCCCCCGATCACACCGCGAAAGCCGGCTTTTTGGAAAGGCTGGTTTTCGTTATACTCCGTAAGGCGCCAGGCACAAGGAAACGGCGACAAACACCCAGCCCTGATATTTCACTACTGTTTGAAGGTTGTTTAGCTGACTCCGTTAACCGCAAGCAGCTCTTTCCTATTTAACATTTTCTCTGTGTCCTCCTCTGAGCACACACTAACTCTAAGGCAATAAAAGAGTCTTGCGCATGATGTTTGCTTTCTTTCCCACTGTTTCACGTGAAACATTTTTTCCAAAAAAACATTTTTTAGCCCGGCAAAGTTGCAGGATTTCCAATGAAAATACCGAAATACCATTTGGGCTAACGCCTGAATGTCAGCTAAAAGCAGGCAAAAGAAAACAGGATTCCAATATAGAGGGGCCCCATTTTGCGGCTTATTGCAAAATGGGAACCCTGTTGTGAAGGAGCACTTATATGGCCAACAAAAAAAAAGAAAAACCAAAACGTCTCGGCAGGGGGCTGCAGTCGCTTTTAAGTCCGATAACATTCGGCACCGCAGAGGCAAATCAGCTATTGCCCGACCCTGCGGCAATCCCTAACTTCCCGCCGGACAAAGAGTTATGCGATTCGCTGCAGGAAATTAGCATCGATGCGATAGCGCCGAATCCTTACCAGGCACGAACGGTATGGGATGAGCAGGAGCTGGCAGATTTGGCCGAGTCCATCAGGGCCAATGGCGTAATTCAGCCAATTATTGTTCGCCCGGCCGAGTCGGGATACCAGCTAATCGCCGGCGAACGCCGATTCCGGGCCGCCAAATTAGCTTCTCTGACCACCATACCCGCCCTGGTTCGTCAGGCAACCGACCAGCAGTTGCTTGAGCTGGCACTAATTGAGAACATTCACCGAACCGACCTCAATCCCATCGAACGCGCAAAGGCCTATCAAAACTATTTCAATACCTTCTCTCTAACCCAGGCCGAAGCCGCCCAACGGCTCGGCGAAGACCGCTCTGTTATCGCTAACTACTTGCGGCTGCTGGACTTACCGGACGAAATCAAGCAGATGTTAGTCCATCGCCAGTTGAATATGGGCCACGCCCGTGCGATACTTGCCCTGCCTACCGACGAGCTTCGCCGGAAGCTGGCCAATCGAGCAATGGCAGGCCGGCTCAGCGTCCGTGAAGTCGAAAGACTGGTCCGAAAATACCTTACAGGCACAGAGCAAGCCAGGACAACCGCCCGCTCGAAACCGGCACACATCCTGGACCTGGAGAGCAAACTCAGCAGCCAGCTTGGCACAAGGGTAAGCATTGAGACCCGCAAAAATGGCCAACGAGGCAAGATAATCATCGAATTTTACTCTCTGGACGAATTCGATAGAATCGCAGAAAGGCTCGGCCTGGCATCTTTGGAGCAAGTTTAAAAGCGGCGGCAAAGAACTTGAATTGTGATAATTTTGATGTAAGAAATCAAACATTTCCTGTATAATGGGTATATCTGTGGCCCGGCCGGCCGGGTTAAGGCCGGCCATTAGCTGAATTTGACATTATTACATTTCGGAGGATATACCAATGAGGCGTTTGGTTATTTCGATATCGATTTTGCTGTTAGCGTCACTCAGCCTCACTGCCGGCTTTGCCGGGGTAGGGCAGGTAGAAGAAGTGCCGAATCCCAGGGTCGATTACGTTGCCAAAATAAACGAGCTTGCCAGGGCGGGGCGGGATGAAA
>JAUXAH010000106.1 GCA_030614945.1 Phycisphaerae bacterium | reverse complement strand
TATATTTTTCAGGTCTTCGACGATAATGAAAAGAACATTTTTTTTCTTGATGCTTTTTTTAGGAGCACCTGACGCAACAGAGGATAGGCTCAGCGGTGAAAGGGCAGCAAAAGTGCCTCCAAGAGAATATTTTAGAAAGTTCCTTCTGTTAGTGCCCATTGTGATTTCCTTAATCCGCGATTTCCCATATAACATTTCATATCTTAGCTCAGCTACGCCGCTGGGCCTCTTTTTTAATAGAATATCAAATCTGTCTCGAAAACTCAAGATATCCATTATCTTCACAGACGACTGAATCTGAAAAAGCTATCATTCTGTCCTACGCAAAAATAGATCTGACGCCAAAATTAGGTGACTTTCAAGATTGATTTCTCCAGATGTTCCTGTAGAATCTGTTTTTAATGGCCATTCAGAGAGTTTGCATAAGTCCTTGGGAATAAAGAAGTACAAATTTTTGAGTAGGACAACTTGTATGGCAAGCCCTTTTAGCTATAATTTTATGTGATACACGGAAACCTTAGAATAACTTGTTAGCCAGCATGAACAAAAAGTAGTATGGAATAAGTGAAATTATAAAAGGAGATAGGTGTGAGTCACATCAAAGGAGTTCTGTTTGTATGTTTTTCGGCAGCGACAGCACTGTTAAATCTAAATGTATCAGCCGCGGAGTATCATGTCTCCGTGAATGGAGCTGACCGTAATGAGGGGTCACAATTAAAACCCTTTAAGACAATCATGGCCGCCGCGCAAATAGCTCAGCCCGCAGAACGATAACGTGGCAAACTATGAAATTTTGGATAGAGAATAAGCAAGCACCTTGAATGTGTTATAAAGTGAATTGAAAATTTTTAAAATGGGTATTTCATGTTGGGTGTGTTGCCCAATACAGTCAAAATACCTGTGAACGGTTACGTTAAATTACAGGACGTTAGTAGATGAAACGACGCGAGTTTATTAAGAGAAGTGCAGGTTTAGCTGTTGGTCTGTCGGTTTTTTCGTTGGGTTCCTGCCGGACCGGTTCAGCCCGCCGCCCTGCTAAGTCCGCCCGGCAACCGAATGTGGTTTTCTTTTTGGCCGATGACTTAGGCTGGGGCGATATCAGCCTGCATGGGGGCAGGACGCCGACTCCTAATATTGACAGGATTTTTACGAGCGGCCTTGAGATGACCAATTTCATGGTGCACTGTGTCTGCTCGCCGACGCGGGCGGGGCTTTTGACGGGGCGACATTATACGAATTTAAGGACCGGCCCGGAGGTTGGCGGAACGCTCGATACTGAGGAGGTTACATTTGCCGAGGCGTTTAAGCAGGCGGGGTATGCGACCGGTTGTTTCGGCAAGTGGCATAACGGATTTCCGCCGGAGGATGCCTCGTTTAATAATGTTAAGCATATCAACTGGGGTACGGGCGTGCTCTCGCACGGGTTTGACCGGTTCGTCGGGTTTTACGGGGGAGGGCAGGATTATTTCAACAAGCATGACAACTGGACGCAGACGATTAACTGGTGGCATGACGAAAAATACGTTCCCGTTGAGGATGGGTATACGACCGATTTGATAACAAAACATGCGATTGACTTTATTCGGGATAATAAGGACAGGCCCTTCTTCTGCTACGTTCCTCATGCCGCGGTCCATAATCCGTTGCAGGCCACCGATGAGTATCTGAAACGCGTTCCAAAGGAGATAATCGGCAACGCAAAGCTAAAGACATCCGCTGAGTACCTGCAGATCGAGCGAACCAGGAAGGCTCAGCTAACCGGCAGGGACATTGCGATCCTGTATTCGGCAATGCTTATCGCCCTTGACGACGGTATCGGGAAGGTGATCGATACGCTCGAAACGCTCGGACTGATGGAGGAGACGATTATTTTCTTTACCAGCGACAACGGGGCAACACGAAACGGCAATAATCTTCCGTTTCGAGGGACAAAGCATACATTCTGGGAAGGCGGAACGCATGTTCCGGCTGCGGTATGGCACAAGGGAACGCACTTTACCGGCGGCAAACGATATGACGGCTTTATGGGCTATATGGACTTTTACCCGACGATCACAGCGATAGCCAATGTTAAGATGCCGGATGGCAGGCCGCTTGACGGACACAATTGCCTGGATAACATCAGGAGCAATACGAAGACCGACACGGACTATTATTACTGGATGGGTTTTGACCACGGAACGATCCGCTCTGATAAGTGGAAGCTGGTCTATTTCAGCGAGCACGTTGAGCTTTACAATATGAAGGAGGACATCGCCGAGACTCATAACGCAGCCGCCAGGCACCCGGCGGTCGCGGCGGAAATGAAAGCAAAATACGAAGAGTGGATATATTCCAATGGTTTCAATGTTACCTACATGACGCCGAAGGTTGAGGTCCCGCTTGTCGCCGACCCGAAGGGCGAGGTGCTTGAGGTTAAGGCGCACCAAAAGGCGCGGATCGGAAACTCGCTGGATATATTCTTTACGCGGGCGCCCTGCCAGGATTACGACCGTTATGTCGAGCACGGTGATTTCATCGAATACGATATATGCGTGGCATCCGACGGTCGCCAGGAGGGCTTTTTATATTCTCCGGGCAGGGCGTGGAGTCCGAAGTTCAGGAACAATACCGGCGTTGACCAGTGGGGCAGGATTCAGAGCAGGGGCCCGGGCGTTCGCAGCGGTAAGGGCGTCTGGGAAAGACGGCGTGTCGGGATTGGGAATATCTGCGGATTAGGAACTCCGATACAGTTTATACGGCTGGTCGGGCCCGGACCGGGATACTACCACTTCTATCTGGATAACATTACATGGCACCGGACAAACGGCGAGCGGCATAACATTTGGAAGGAAGGCAGGGATCTGATCCGGAATGAAAAGCCGATCCCGAAACATCCGGCCTTTGAAAATGTCGAGCTGAATATCGTACAGTTATCTGCGGTTAAGTGAGCGGCTCAGGGCGGCGAATTGTCCTTACTTCAGGAGAGCAGTATGGACACCTTTTCTGATTAACATTGCGGCTTGTGCCCCCTTTGCATTACGCTGCTGCTTATGGCGATGTTGCTTCAATGAAAAAATACATATTTCCAACAGCCACAAAATAATTCAGTGTCAATTCATCATTACAGCCAGTCACCAACCGGTAACTGCTCTACCGCATGACGCAAAACAGGGTCAACATTCGTATAGACTTTGTTTGTCAAATTTGGAGAAGAATGTTCCAGCAGCTTCTGCGTAACAGCAGTGGAAATGCCATTTTGAGCAAGCAGAGAACCGAATGTTTTTCTTAGATCGTGGAATTTCAAGTCTGCCAAACCCGCTTTTTTACAAATCTTTCTCCATCGCTTGTGGCTGAAATTGTCGTTCAATAGTTTTTCGTGTTGACCATTTAATCGAGTAACATATTCTTTGATTTCTCTCATAATCGCAGAAGGCACCGGACGTGATCCCATACTTTTTCTGGTCTTCTTGCTCGCTGTAGAAATATAGTTGTTCGCGAAATCGATGTCGCTAATTTTCAACGATTCAATATCACCTCGCCTAAGACCTGTACCCAGACCCAATAAAATTCGCATCCTAATCGTTTGGTAAGGATCAGCTACTGACATCAACTTTTTAACCTGGGCACCGTTCAGCGACTTGATGGGTCTTTCATCTTCTTTTAATTCCTTGATTTTCAGTTTCCCATTCAAGTATCTATTTTCTCTGCACCAGTTGATAAATGTTTTCAAGTTCCTGATGTCTTTGTTAAGCGTCGACCGTTTTATTTCGCCGCCTCTTTCGAGAATGAACTTGTCTATGCTATTTTGTGCAATCTGTTTTGAACTGCATTTTCCTATCAACCGTTCAAAGTGCCGGAGTGTAAGAGCAATTTCATAAAGTGTTGCTTCGGTAACTCCCTGAACCTTTTTGGATTCTCTGTATTCATCGATCATCTGTTTCCAATTTATAGTCACGATCCCTGTAAATACGTCAGAGTTGAGTTGGCTATACTTTAACTGGCAATAATGTTCGGCCAGTTTTTTGCTCGGCAATGCTTTTGCTTTTCGCTTACCACTTTCATACCAGCCTACCCACCAGCCCCTAACACCTTTTCTTCTGTAAACCCAAACCTTTTTCATAATACTCATTCTATCGTAATTATGGGGATCTAAATCAAGGCAAAAAGATGGCTGAGATTCGTCCAGATTAGTACCAAAATGGAGACAAGCAAAAAGATGTTTTGATTAAGTGAAATGTAACTGTGTATTTTACAAGAAGTTATGTGATAGAGGCGTTTCTTTGCCATAGTATGTTCAATCCGATGGTCAAATAACTGCAATCCCGTTTTTAGGTTTAAAATCGGGGTAAGTTGGAGCAACGGACACGTAATCCGTGTGTCGGCGGTTCAGCTGACAAAATAGCTAATACAACACAAAACAAAATATATCTTCTATATTTAGCTATTGAAATCATAATATATACCTAAGAGTTATTTCCCCAAATCCACCTTAATTATGCGTCCAGTTTTTGGGGAGTATTATAGACGGAGTGAATATCGAATATCGAACAAGGAATATCGAATGGTGAAGTGAAAAGGCGCGAACTTTCAAGGGGGGTTACCAGGGCAAATGGCAGCTGTAATGGCGGTAGAACAGGCCTATTGGACGCATAGAAACCGCCCAGGCGTGCCCGCTCATTGCCTGGCGGAAGAGAAAAGTAATTTGAAGACGGCCGAAAGCGGGATTGACAGGCGCTGCCTTTGGTCGTAGTTTAGTAGTCTATTAGCGAACGAAATTTTACGGCAGAAAGGAGCGTTAGAATGCGAAAGGAACAGGTCTTTTTCGTACTTGTACTTTCCGGTATGGCTGTGTTGGTTCAGGGATGTGCGGTCGCTTGGGTGGGTGCCGGGTTGGGGGTCGGGGCAGGGACGGTGGCGTACTTAAGGGGCGACCTGGAGGCAGTGGAGCCGAAAAATATCGACACCGTTTTTGAAGCGACGGAAAAGGCGGTAGAAGAGCTTGAGCTAAAGGTAAGCAAAAAAACGAAAGACAAGATGTCAGCGGTGATTGTTGCACGTGACGCGCAGGATAAGAAGATTACGATAAAGCTCAAGGCAGCCGCAGAGGAGAGCACGAAGCTGTCCATTCGAGTAGGTGGGTTCGGGGACGAAACGAAATCGAGACTTATTTATCAAAAGATACGTGAGAAGCTTAAAGGCCCCTAAGGAAACTGCCTGGTCCAACTGTCATTCGAAGGTGAGAATCTCATTATTTCAGGCAAGAGGAGAGAACTTTCGCCTCGCTCAGGGCCTGTCCTGAGCTTGCCGAAGGAACGACAGTTTTGAGATGGTTTTCAAGCGGTCGCCTTTTTCGGAGCCTGCTTTCGGGTTTTCTTAGCTCTCTTGGCTTTTGGCCTTTTAGCTGCTTTAGGGCCTTTGCTGCCGAGCATAAAAGCCATAGCGATTATCAAAACCGCTGCGACAGCGGCGCCAATCATAATGTACCAGATATAGGCCTGTATTTTTTCCAGAATTGCAGGCATGATATTGTTGAAGCCCGCCACGGCGACTATGGCCGTATAAACGATAGCCAACAAGGGCAAAAACAGCAGCATACCGAGGGTATTACTCTGCGTATCCGGCTCAGGCTCGATATAGGCTCGGGCCATTGCGGTTACCTCTGGAGCGCGTTGCGGGGCGGCAAACTCCTCTTCCGTGAGCATTTGTTCTGCCTCAACAGCCATTTCGATTGCAGAACCTGGTTCGGCGGCCTCCTTGCCTTCGCCGGTCTCGGGGGTGTAAATTTCGTCAAGAATACCGCCTAATGAGGTGTCATCGGCCTGGAGCGAAAGGTCCAACAGGCCTGAGCCACTGCCGAAACTATCGAGACTTACATCTTCTTCAATCTCTTCCAACGACGCTTCGCTCGGTACGGCTTTTGTCTCTGCCATCGTGTCCTCAGTTACCTGATAATCGCGGTCGGCTTCGTCGAGAACGCTGATTCCTTCACCGGCTAAAGCGGTATCGGCACTGGTCAGCTCGCTTGCCGGGGCTGGGGCTTCAGCTGACTCCGGCGCCAATGAAATCTCCTCCTCTTCCGGTTGCGGTGGGACAGCCGGTTTCTGTTCTATGGGGACAACCGGTTCCGGTTCCAATGGGACAGCGGGTTCTTGTTCCACGGGGACAACCGGTTCCGCTTCGGATGGGACAATTGGTTCCGGTTCGGATGGGACAACCGGTTCCGCTTCCATGGGTACAGCCGGTTCCGGTTCCACAGGGACGACCGGTTCCGGTTCCACAGGGACAGCCGGTTCCTGCTCAAAGGGGACAGCGGGTTCCTGTTCCGATGGGACAATTGGTTCCGGTTCGGATGGGACAACCGGCTCCAATTCCACAGGGACGACCGGTTCCGGTTCCACAGGGACAGCCGGTTCTTGTTCCACGGGGACAACCGATTCCGGTTCCACAGGGACAATTGGTTCCGGTTCCAAGGGGACAGCCGGTTCCGGTTCCGACGGGGCAGAAGGTACCTGGGGTGGCATAATGCTTGTGTCGGACATCAATGCTTCGACTTCATCGACCTTAAACAGCAAATTTGGGCCGTCACG
>JAUXAH010000291.1 GCA_030614945.1 Phycisphaerae bacterium | reverse complement strand
CAAAAACCGGCAATTCCGCCGGCTCGGCATAACCGAACAATTCCAATACGCTCCGCATATCCTGGGCAAATCTTTCGGCAGTTTCCGCTTGTTCCGCTAACCCTTGTTCTGCTGAAAAATCTTTTATCCCCGTATCTAAACTGGCGGCATTAATCAGCCTTCCGTGCTCAGCCAGGCAAACCTGCGTATTTTGCGACCCGATACTCACAACCACAGCGCGCCTCTCTTCTCCGGAAAAGAACGCTCTCCACGCCTTTACTATGCCCTCACAGTCTAAAAGTATTTTTGCCGGCCCGAAACCACGCACATCTTCTACAAACCCCTGCAGATGTTCCCTTCTTGCCGCCGCTATGGTAACGGCCATTTGTCCATCCTGCCCCCTGCCGGCCCGCCAGGCCAGCTCTATCTGTTCAGCCGGCAATGGCAGCCGAGCTTCAGCCTGCAATCTAACCATTGCTGCAATTTCTTCCTCTTTGGCCGCAGGCACACCAATGCGGTAAAAAGCCACGCCTGCCGAGTCAAAGCCAACCACAACAATTTTGGCACCATCGGTCTTTGCTTGTCCTGTGGGTTTGACGGACAAGCCGCACTCGGCTGCAAAAAGGCGCCGGTCCGTGCGGCCGGCTTCACTGCTCTTTGTCCAGAGAACTTCAAAAGCCCCACCCCGCTTTCCAAGCTCCACGGCCTTAAGCTGACTTTCGTCCTGTGCTATCGCAATCGCGGACAGCCGTGTCCCCACACCAGCTACATTATTGCTCATCAGTTATTTGCTCCCTGATACCAGTAAAGTATTTTACAAGGCGTCGAGCTCCTATCTACTATCGTCTCTGTCTGCAGCGTCGCTCCGCTAAGTCCGCTTCTGTCAGCCGTCGCAAGACAGCGAACGGTAAAAACGTCCGAACGGGTGGTTATATAACCCGCAACTTTCTTGAAAGTATCAATTTTCATTGTCCCTGCCTGCATCACCTCCGCAATGCTCTGCATCCCGTCTATCAAACCCGCTCTATAGATGATTATATCCCTGGCAAGCTCCTCAGCTGCCTCATCACCACCCAATAAAGCTCTCAAAACGTCTTCCGACGCCGTGTTGATATTTACTTTTCCCGGTATTTTCTGGCTGTTATCCACTGTTATTTTATCCGCTATCTGATAAAAGGTTTGCAAGTCCAGGGGCTCAGCATTATCCGAATCCCTGTTCGAACTCTGTTCGGCCTTCTTAGGGCTGCTCTTATCTACCAAATCACCGATGCTTTTGTATTTGTTCTTCTTGCGATTCTCCACAATCCATTTGGCATGAGACTTGCTTATACTCAAAGACCTCTCGAGTTGCCTCTCATTGGCCTGATTGATGTTAATCCTATTATTTCCGCTGGCGTCTTTGTTAGTGTCATACGAATAGCAGGTCAGGTGCGCAATCCATCCTTCATCCAGCTCATCATCTCCATCATCAGCGGGTGGACTTTTATCGCCGTCTCTCTCATTGTAGTCCAATTGACCATTGAAGTTTGTGTCCTCTCCATACAACAACTCCGGAGTAACATCTTTGACCAGAAGCAGCTCACGTATTGTCCTGAAAGGGCCGTTGCGAATCGTGTATCTAAACGGCATATTCTCATAATACCCACCTTCGACACCCCCCGTCTGCGGGTTATCATCATTATCCCGCCAGTCGATTATCGCTTCTGCAATTTCTTCGGTCATATACCACAATCCCAGAAGCTGCTTTTTTGTAGCGGTATTTACATTCAATTTACTCGCCTCGTCAATGACCATGACGTCAAACCAGCATTGCTCCAGCTTAATATTACTTAAATCTTCCTCATTATCACTCCACAAATCTGTCAGGCTGTCGCTTTCTCTGAAGTCCTCATTCAGCACCCCAATAGCTGTTTCTATCCCTGCCCGGCAGGACCACTTGCACCGAAGCTGCTCGGTCCTCACAAGGCGGCTAACTTTCACATCGAGTCGGCTGGTCTGCCCAGCAGTCGCAACAATTATCATAAGCACCGCTACTACCCACAGCACCGCTACGAGAACAAGTCCCTTTTTGTCACCATCAGTACCCATTCTCGCAACTGAAATTTCGCTTCCCGATTTTTTTACTTTCTTTCTCACCTGCTTCTCTCGCTCTCAGCGCCGGTTTCCTCTTGTCCCCTACCCTCGGAGCCAATTTCCTCTTGTCTACTACCCTCGGAAGCACCGGCCTCTCCCCACCCAGACCTGGGGAAATTCGCAATAAAAGATTCCATAGTCATATCTGTTCGCCCCGCCCCTCCGAGGGGTGGGGTTCGTCCCGGCTGCTTCGCTGCTATACTTACCTCCACCAACTCAGGAACAGACTCCATCTCCTCCGGCCATTCGCTCTGCCATTCCTCACCGTCAAAATATCTGACCGCAAAAACTTCGATATCCTCGGCAATTACAGTCAGGATTCCGCGTAGTTCATCTTCGTTGGGGTCGGGATTCGGCCACAATCGCCTGCACAGAACTGACTTTTCTTCGCCTTTTAGCAGGTAATATTCCACTTCATATACGTCACCTTCCGGCTGGTCAATTCTGGCTTTCATCCTGCCGACACTGTACAATGTTAAACAGCTAACGGTGCCCTCATCTGATTCGACAACTCTCCCGATTAGTCTGGTATTTTTTATATTCGTGTCGCGATACAGATTCAAAAGGTCCCGGGCGATTATATTCGATGCAAACCTTACCTCAGCAGCAACGTTAATATTACTGTCAACCATCTCAGCACTGGCTGAGATGACCCTCAGCGTACCCACCGCCACCAACGCAACAAACACACCTATCGTCGAGGCCACTAACACTTCTACCAATGTAAACCCCGTTAGAGATAAGGCGCCAGAGGTGTCTGTCTTGCCTTTGGCAAGGATTTCTAACGGGGTAAATTCTGTCTTTCTCAAATACATCTTCTTTTAATCACTCTGTTTCTGTATCAACAAACATACCTGTTCCGTTGAGCATTGTATCGACCGAAATACTGTAAGGGCGGTTATGCTCGACCCAGCTGACGGTTATATTTACCAGATAGAGATTATCAATAGCCTGGTAATCGGTGACAACTTCCCAGTGATATCCCGGCTCAAACTCCTCAATCTCTCCCTCCATCTGCCCTAATTCGATAAACTCTTCGACACCGACATAATCAATCATGGTAAGCTGTCTGTCAGCCAATGCCGCCGCCACTTCATATTGTCTGTTAAGCCTTGTCTCGCCCAGGGACCGTGTACTGATTGCTCCCACCGCCAAAACAGCTCC